>JBEPXW010000399.1:0-2792 GCA_041641715.1 Pseudomonadota bacterium | reverse complement strand
GCGAACCCCGTGGGCGCGATGATCGTCGCCGGGCCGGAGGGCCTCGAGAAGTCCCAGTACCGCAAGTTCAACATCAAGGGCGAGGACCTCGCCCCGGGCGACGACTTCGCCATGATGAAGGAGGTGCTGGCGCGTCGCTTCCGCCGCCTCGTGCGCGAGGACCCGGACCGCGAGTCGGCCGCCTGGCCCGACCTCGTGCTGATCGACGGCGGCGCCGGCCAGGTCTCGGCGGCGGCCGAGGTGCTGGCCGATCTCGGCATCGAGGACGTCACGCTCGTCGGCGTCGCCAAGGGCCCCGAGCGCGACGCCGGCCGCGAGGAGTTCCACGCCCCCGACCGCCGCCCCTTCGCCCTGCCCTTCCGCAGCCCGGCACTCTATTTCGTCCAGCGGCTGCGCGACGAGGCGCACCGCTTCGCCGTCGACGCCCACCGCGCCAAGCGCTCGAAGACCGTCGGCGCCACGCCGCTCGACGAGATTCCCGGCATCGGGCCGGCGCGCAAGCGGGCGCTGCTGGCCCATTTCGGCTCGGCCAAGGCCGTCAGCCGCGCCGCGCTCGCCGATCTCCGCCATGTCGACGGCATCTCCGAGGCGATGGCCGAGACGATCCACGCCTGGTTCCACGCCGAGGGCTGATCGCCCGGCCCGCCATTGCCGTGGCGGCCCCGTGCCCGTAAAAGGGGGGGGGGAGCGGGTGGCGCGAGCCCCGCCTGGCGACGCCAAGGCTTAAGGCATGAAGTGGACGATCCCGAACCTGCTCAGCATCCTGCGCGTCCTCGCCGCGCCCTGCGTGGCGCTGGCCTTCGCGGCCTTCGATCGCCCCATGGCCGACCGGATCGCGGTCATCATCTTCATCGGCGCGGCCCTGACGGACTATCTCGACGGCATCATCGCGCGGAGCCTCGGCCAGGAGAGCCCCTTCGGGCGCATGCTCGACCCGATCGCCGACAAGGCGATGGTTCTGATCTCCCTCGGCCTCATCATGAGCCTCTACGACCTCACCTGGCAGGTCGTCGCCCCCGCGGCGCTGATCATGTTGCGCGAGGTGCTGGTCTCCGGCCTGCGCGAATATCTCGGCAACGTAAAACTCTCGGTCACCCGGCTGGCGAAATGGAAGACGACGCTGCAGATGTTCGCCATCGTCTTCCTGCTGCTGCGCGGGGCGGCGCTGCCGGCCGAGGACGCGCGGATGCTGCCGGCGCTCGCCGATATCCTCGCCTACGCGTCGATCGTCTTCGGCTCGGTCGGTCTCCTGCTGCTTTGGATCGCGACATGGTTCACGCTGGTCACGGGATGGGATTACTTCCACAAGGGCCTGCCCTATATTCGGGGCAGCGGGGAAGCCGAGGACAAGACCCCGGCAACGCCGGTCCCGGACCCCGAGGAGTGAGCGACAGGCAAGGGAAGGCATGCAGGTTCTCTACTTCGCCTGGCTGCGCGAGCGCGTCGGCGCCGCTGCCGAGGAGATAGACCCCGACGGGGCGCGCACGGCGCGCCAGCTGATCGAGCGGCTGCGCGACCGCGACCCGCGCTACGCCAGCGCCTTCGCCGACATGGCAGCGGTCCGCGTGGCGGTGGACCAGGAGATGGGCGATCTCGACACGCCGATCGACGGCGCCCGCGAGGTCGCCTTCTTCCCGCCGGTCACAGGCGGCTGAGCGAGGCCGCGATGAGCGTCCGATGAGCATCTCCGTCCAGCGCGAGCCCTTCGACCTCGCCCGCGAGAGCGAGCGGCTGACCGCGGGCCGCCACGATGTCGGCGCCGTCGTCAGCTTCACCGGCCTCGTCCGGGCAAGCACCGCCGAAGGCCACATCACCGGCATGGAGCTCGAGCACTACCCCGGCATGACCGAGCGGGCCCTCGAGAGGATCGTCGCCGAGGCGCGGGAGCGCTGGCCGCTCGAGGGCGTGCGCGTGATCCACCGCTACGGGCCGCTTTCGCCGGGCGAGCAGATCGTGCTCGTGCTCACCGCCAGCCGCCACCGCCAGGCCGCCTTCGAGGCCGCCGAGTTCCTGATGGACTACCTGAAGACCCGCGCGCCGTTCTGGAAGCGCGAGCACGGCCCGTCGGGCGGGCGCTGGGTGGACGCCCGCGACGCGGACGAAAGCGCCGCCCGCCGCTGGGAGCCGGAATCCTCCTGAGCCGCCGCCCGCGGCGATCAGCCTTGCTTGCGCAGCCGCTCCAGCTCGGCCTCGAGGTCGATCAGCCGCTGGCGCGCGTTGATCAGGCCCTGGTGCATCGTCTCCAGGTCGGACCGGGCCTCGGCGAGCTCGCTCTCGAGATGCTCCTCGCGACGGGCATGTTTCTGCTCGATTTCGTGGATCACCTGCTCCACCGCCTCCCGCCGCGACTCGGTCTGGTGCAGGTCCTCGATCAGCTCGGTGACCAGGGCGCGGTCGCGCGGCGTGACGCGGCCCATGCGAGACCACAGCCAGTGGAGCAACGCCCCCAGCCCGACGGCGCCCAGAAGAACGGCGGCGATAGCGACGCCCAGCTCCGTCCCCGTCAGCATGCCGCCTGCCTCGTGCGGCATTCCAGAGACTTGAAGCCGATGCGACGATTTTGCGCCCGGCCCGCCTCGGTGGCGTTGCTGGCGACGGGCTCCTCCTCGCCGTAGCCGCGCGCCGTGAGCTGCGCGAGCGGAACGCCGCGGGCGATCAGCGCATCCAGCACCGATTCGGCCCTCAGCCGGCTGAGACGCTGGTTCAGCTCCTCCGGTCCCCGGTCGTCGGTGTGGCCGCCGATCTCGATCCGGGCCCCCGGACACCGGCCGAGGAGCCCGGCCAGCCGGTCG
>JBEPXW010000398.1:0-2810 GCA_041641715.1 Pseudomonadota bacterium | reverse complement strand
TGGGAGAAGACCGACAAGACCACGGCGCTCCGCCAGGCCTGCGGGATGTGAGCCCCCGCCATTCGCGGCGCAACGATCTGGGCGGCCCCCACGGGCCGCCCTTTTTCATGCGCCGATGCGCCTTCGAACGGTCAGTCGCGACCGGCAAGATGCCCGAGGACCGCACCGCGGCCCTCTCGCCCGAGCGGGAGACCCCGGCCGCGGGTCCCGGGGCGCTGGGTCTGGCCGTGCGGCCGGGCGAGCGGGGCCTCGTGGTGACCGAGGTCGCGCCCGGCAGCGGCGCCGCCGCCAAGGGTGTGCAGCCCGGCGACGTCATCGTCGCGGTGAACCAGGAGCCGGTCAGCTCGGTCGACGAGCTGGAGAAGGCCGTCAGCGAGGCGCAGAAGAACGACCGCAAGTCGGTCCTGCTGCTGCTCGCGCGCGAGGGCAATCAGCGCTTCGTCACCGTGCCGATCGGCAGCGCCTGAGCGGCGGGGGCCGCATGGCGGGAAACAGGATGCCGCCCCGGCGACGGGGCGGCATTTTGTCGATGTGTCAGGAAGGCCGCCCCGGCCGGGCGGGCCGAGGGAGGATTTCGCGATGACCAGACTGCTTGCCGTGCTGGCCGTGGCGGTGGCGCTGCCGATGGCCGCCGTCGCCCAGGAAGGCCCCGCGACGCTGACCGTGAGCGGCGAGGCGACCGTGAGCGCGCCGCCCGACATGGCCACGATCCGCGTCGGGGTCGAGACCGGGGGCGAGACGGCGGCCGAGGCCCTCTCGGCCAACAACGCCGAGGCCGCGCGGATGATCGAGACGCTGAAGGCCGCCGGGATCGCGCACAAGGACATCCAGACCGGCACGCTGCGCGTCGAGCCGCGCTACGCCGACATGCAGCGGACGAAGCCGGGCGAGGCGCCGGCGGTGGTCGGCTACCGGGTGGTCAACGAGGTCGCGGTGACGGTACGCGATCTCGACTCGATCGGGGGCATGCTCGACCGCGTGGTCGGGGCGGGCGCGAACCGGATCGACGCGATCCGCTTCGGCCTCTCGGACGACGCGGCGCTCGGCGACGAGGCGCGGCAGAAAGCGGTCGCGGAGGCCCGCCGGCGCGCGGAAGTGCTGGCCGAGGCCGCCGGCGTGCGGCTCGCGCGGGTCCTCTCGATCACCGACGGCGGCGGCGGCCCGCGCCCGGTGCCGGGCATGATGATGCGCGCCGAGGCGATGGACGTGCCGGTCGAGCGCGGCGAGGTCGGCGTCCAGGCCTCGGTCACCGTCGTCTGGGAGATCGCGGCGCGGGAGTGAGCGATTCACCGGCGCGGACGCCGGCGCGACCATGTGTCCACGCGTGGACACATGGTCAAGTCATTGAAATCATTCATTTATCGATTCGGACAGTTTTTCGACTGACACGGCGTTCTTGGCCGCCGCACCGGGCCGCTGCACCGGGGAGGCTCACTCGCATTTCGAGAAGCCGCAGTCGAGGCAGACCTCGCAGCCCTCGCGCATGGTCGTATTGTAGCTGCCACAGTTGCGGCAGGTCGCCGGGGCCGGACGGGCCTCGCCCACGGCGATCGCCTGCGTCGCGGGGTCGGAGGCCGGGTCGGCGATCCGGCCCCTGTCCTCGGTCTCGATGAAGCCGATGTCGATCAGGTGGCGCTCGATCACGCCGCCGATGGCGGCGAGGATCGAGGGCACATAGCGCCCCTTCATCCAGGCGCCGCCGCGCGGGTCGAAGACGGCCTTGAGCTCCTCGACGACGAAGGAGACGTCGCCGCCGCGGCGGAAGACGGCCGAGATCATCCGGGTCAGCGCCACGGTCCAGGCGTAGTGCTCCATGTTCTTCGAGTTGATGAAGATCTCGAAGGGACGACGGCGGGCGTTGACCATGATGTCGTTCATGGTGATGTAGATGGCGTGCGGGCTGTCCGGCCACTTGAGCTTGTAGGTGACGCCGGCCAGCGTCTCCGGGCGCTCCAGAGGCTCGGCGATCCAGACAACGTCGCCGGGGTGGCTGGGGGCGGCCTCGGCGGCCGGCAGCGACTCCACCTTCTCGCCGGTGGAACGGGTCGCGAGGACGGCACCGGTCACCTCGTTCGGGCGGTAGGTGGTGCAGCCCTTGCAGCCGCGCCGGTAGGCCTCGGCGTAGACATCCTTGAACGCCTCGAAGGCGATGTCGGCGGGGCAGTTGATGGTCTTGGAGATCGAGCTGTCGACATATTTCTGCGCCTCGGCCTGCATGGCGAGGTGGTCGAGGGGGGCGAGCGACTGGGCGTCGACGAAGTGCTCCGGGAAGGGGGCGTCGTCGCCGAACTTCCGGCGGAACTCGGCGACGGCGTAGTCCACCACCTCCTCCTCGGTGCGGCTGCCGTCGGGCATGAGCACGCGGCGGGTATAGGAGAAGGCGTAGACCGGCTCGATGCCGGACGAGACGTTGCCGGCGACGAGCGAGATGGTGCCCGTCGGCGCGATCGAGGTGACGAGGGCGTTGCGGATGCCGTGCTCGGCAATCCTCGAGCGGATGTCCTCCGGCAGCGCGCGGATGTGCGCGCCCTCGAGGTATTTCCCGGCGTCGAAAAGCGGAAAGGCGCCCTTCTCGCGGGCGAGGTCGACGGAGGCGCGGTAGGCGGCGTCGCGCAGCGCATAGAGCCAGCTTCCCGTCTGCGCAACGGCCTTCGGAGAGCCGTAGCGCAGCCCGGTCATCAGGAGCGCGTCCGCCAGGCCGGTGACGCCGAGGCCGATGCGGCGCTTGGCCTGCGCCTCGTCGCGCTGCTCGGGCAGCGGGAAGCGCGAGGCGTCCGTGACGTTGTCCATCATGCGCACGGCGGTGGCGA
>JBEPXW010000397.1:0-2811 GCA_041641715.1 Pseudomonadota bacterium | reverse complement strand
AGGACTGCGCCCTGCTGTTCCACGCCATGGCCGGCCGGCCGCCGCGTGCGCCGGAGCCGGCGGAGATCGCCGGGGCGCGCTTCCTCGTGCCCGAGACGGTCGTGCTGGATGGCTGCGACGAGGAGGTCTTGGCCGCCTTCGAGGCCGCGCTCGACGCGCTCGCCGCCGCCGGAGCGCGGCTGACGCGCGGGCCGGTGCCGGAGATCGCCGAAACCTTCGACGTGGCGGCGCGCCTCTCGCCCATCGTCAGCACCGAGGGCTGGCGGCTCTGGGGCGAGACCATCGAGGCCAACCCCGGCGTCATGTACCCCCGCATCGAGGAGCGCTTCCGCACCGGCATGGGCGGCAGCGTCGAGACGGACCGCGCGGCGCTCGACGAGTACGCCCGGATCTCGCGGGCGCTGCAGGCGCGCATGGCCGAGGACGGGCCCATGCTGATGCCGACGGTGGCCTGCCTGCCGCCCCCGGTCGAGCGCCTGCTGGCCGACGCCGACTACTTCGTCGAGCGCAACCTGCTGAGCTTGCGCAACACGCGGATGGGCAACCTGCTCGGGCTATCGGCGCTGACCGTGCCGACGTCGGCGCCCATGGTCGGGCTGATGGCGGTGGCGGGGCCCGGCGAGGAGGACCGGCTGGTGGCGCTGGGGCAGGGGCTCGAGCGCGCGCTGGGATAGAACGGGGCGCCGTGTTCCCGTTCTGGACCTGCGGGCGGCGAGACAGTATCTTCCGCGTTTCCGAGAGCGCGTGAAGCGCCCGTCCGCGAGGCAGAGATGCAGTACCCGGCCCGCTTCGGCGAGCTTCCCGAATACGCCTTCCCGCGGCTCCGCGCGCTGCTCGCCGGCATCGAGCCCGGCGGGCCGGAAATCCCGATGTCGATCGGCGAGCCGCAGCACCCGGTCCCGGAGTTCGTTCCGCACATCATGGCCGGGCACGCCGCGACGCTCTCGCGCTACCCGCCGAACGAGGGGATCCCCGAGCTGCGCGAGTCGATCTCCGACTGGCTCGCGCGGCGCTACGGCGTTACGGAGGCCTACCGCGACCCGGAGCGGAGCATCCTGCCGCTCAACGGCACCCGCGAGGGACTCTTCAACACCTGCCTCGCCCTCTCGCCGGAGACGAAGAGCGGGCAGAAGCCGGCCGTGCTGCTCCCCAACCCGTTCTACCAGTGCTACGCGGTGGCCGCGCTGATGGCCGGCGCCGAGCCGGTTTATCTGCCCTGCACCTCCGGGACCGGCCACCTGCCGGACTTCGCCGGTCTGCCGGCAGAGGCGCTCGACCGCACCACGGTCGCCTATATCTGCTCGCCGGCGAACCCGCAGGGCGCGGTGGCCGACCGGGCCTACTGGAAGACCCTTCTCGAGCTGGCCGAGCGTCACGACTTCCGCGTCTTCGCCGACGAATGCTACGGCGAGATCTACCGTGACGCGCCGCCCACCGGGGCGCTGGAGGTGGCGAGCGAGACGGGCGCCGACCCCGAGCGCCTCGTCGTCTTCAACTCGCTCTCGAAGCGCTCGAACCTCGCCGGGCTGCGCTCGGGCTTCGCCGCGACGGGGCCGGGCAACATGGCCCGGATGAAGCAGCTCCGCGCCTATGCCGGCGCGCCGCTGCCGATCCCGGCCCAGTATGCCGCCGCTGCAACATGGGCCGAGGAAAGCCACGTCGAGGCCAATCGCGGGCTCTATCGGGAGAAATTTGTGCTCGCCGATGATATACTGGGCAATGTGCCGGGGTACATGTCGCCCCCGGCCGGGTTCTTTCTGTGGCTGCGCGTCGGCGACGGCGAGGCGGCTGCGGTGAGGCTTTGGCGCGAGGCCGGGGTACGCTGCTTGCCCGGCAAGTACCTGTCGCGTGCGGTGCCCGAGTGGCTGGGCGGCGGCGATCCCGGGGCGGAATACGTGCGCCTGGCCCTGGTCGCGCCGGCGGCGGAGGTGCGCCGGGGTCTCGAGGCGGTGCGGGCGGTGCTCGGCTGAAGGCCGGGGCGACAAGCGAAGCGAGGGTGGACGCGAATGGCATTCTTCTCGGGCGAGAGCCGGACGACGCCCCTGGTGGACCGCGAGATGTCGGAGGCCATGCGCCGCCGGCTGACCGAGATCTTCGGCCTCGGCTGGGGCGCGGTCGCCGCTCTGCTGGCGCTGGCGCTCGTCAGCTACGACGTCAACGACCCGAGCCAGTTCAACGCCACGCCCGAGGCGCCCGCGAACTGGCTCGGCTACGCGGGCGCCTACATCGCCGACCCGATGATGCGCGCCCTCGGCGTCGCGAGCTGGGGCTTGGTGATCTTCTTCGCGGCCTGGGCGACGCGGAGCCTGCTGCATCGCGGCGAGGCGCGCCTGCCCCGCCGCGCCGCCGCCGCGCCGGTCGCGATCGTCGTCGCGGCGGTGTTCGCGTCGAGCCACGCGCCCTGGGAGGGGTGGCCGCTCGCCTCCGGCCTCGGCGGCTTCGTCGGCGACACCGGCGTGGTGTCGCTCATCGGCATCCTGCCCGGCGACGCGACCGCCGCGCTCCGGACCGTCTCGACGGTGTTCGGCGCGGCGCTCGTCGTCACCACGGGGATCGCGCTCGGCCTCGACCGCCGTGAGGCCTGGGCGATCTTCCGCTGGATGCTCCGCTCGCTCGTCGAGGCCGGGCGCGAGCTCGTCGCCCTTCTCCTCGCGCTGGGCTCCGCCGCGGTGGCGCGGTTTCGGGCGTGGCGGGCGCGGCCGCGCTCCGAGCGCCTCGCCCCCGCCGAGCCGACGGGGAGCTGGAAGGAGCGCATGAGCGCGCGCATGGCCCCCGCCGGGGGGGAGGCGGAGTCCGGCGCCGGCTGGAAGC
>JBEPXW010000396.1:0-2815 GCA_041641715.1 Pseudomonadota bacterium | reverse complement strand
GGACATGGTCATCGGGCAGCAGACGCCGGGCTCGACCTGCGCCATGAGATAGACCATGACGGCATGGGCGACGTGGCCGCCCGGGAGCGCGTTCTCCTCCCAGGGCAGGGCTGCGTAGCCCTCGGCGATGCCGAGGGACATCAGCGCGTGGTAGGCGGGGTGGAAGTCTACCTCGTCGATCCGGCGGCCCGCGCAGTCGAAGGCGCGGAGCTCCGGCGGATGGCGGTTGGCAAGGCGGCCGCGCTCGCGCCACTCGGCGCCGCCGAGGGTCTTCGCGACGGAGGCGAGGCGGGGGGCATGGACGGCCGCGCCCTCGCGGGCGACGGCGTCGGCGAGCGCGGGATCCTCGGCCCAGAGGTCGATATCGGCGCGGGGCTCGGGCTGGTTGGCCACCTCGTGTGTGCCGAGGTCGGCGCGGGGGCGGAGCGGGGGCATGGGCGGCCTCCTTCGGGTCTCGGCGCCAGTCTAACCCGCGGCGGGGCCGGGGCGCGAGAGGGCCTTTCCGGCGGGGCGCGGAACGCCCTACTCTCCCGGCGGAGACCGGCGGGAGGAACGGCCATGGCGGGGAATGACGTGCTGGAGGGCGGCTGCGCCTGCGGCGGCGTACGCTACCGGATGACCGGGCCGCCGCTGATCGTGCATTGCTGCCACTGCAGCCGGTGCCAGCGCGAGACCGGCTCGGCCTTCGCGATCAACGCCTTCATCGAGGCGGACCGGGTCACGGTGCTGGCGGGCGCGCCGGAGGCGGTGATGACACCCTCCGCCAGCGGCCGGGGACAGAAGATCGTGCGCTGCCCGGCTTGTCGGGTGGCGGTCTGGAGCCACTATGCCGGGGCGGGCGACGCGATCTGCTTCGTCCGCGTTGGCACGCTCGACGAGCCGCGCCGGCTGCCGCCCGACATCCACATCTTCACGGGCACGAAGCTGCCCTGGGTGAGGATCCCAGAGGGTGCAAAGGCGGTGCCGGAGTATTACGACCGGCGCGAGGTCTGGCGCGCGGAGAGCCTGGCGCGCTGGCGGGCGCTCGGGCGGTGAGCGGCCGCCCCCCGAGAACGCGGGGAGCGGCCGTGGACGCGCCGGGAGGGAACAGCTAGTTGCTGGCGCGCACCTCGGGGACGGGATAGCCGAGCCCGTCGCGATAGCCGAAATTGCCCTGGTGGCACTCGTTGCAGGCGGTCTCGACGGGGACGGCCTGCGGCTCGCCAGTCGGGGCGACCATCATGTAGTACCAGTCGTTGGTCTCGGGCGAGACGCCCTCCTCGACCTTCTGCATGATGAAGAGCGGGCCCTTCTCGACCGCGCCGTCGCCGTTCACGGCGAAGGACTCCTTGGCGATCAGGGTGCCGGCGGGCATGTCGCCGCGCTCTTCCTCGAATTTCAGGTACTCGTCGTCGCCGACGTCGTTGACGAAGGTCAGCAGGAAGCGGCCGCCGTGGAAGCCGGGGTTGGCGGGGAGCTCGCTGACGGGCGTCCAGTCACGGTAGTCGCTGACGAACTCGGCCGGGATCCACTTCTTGTCGCCCTGCATGTAGCCGGCGTGCAGCTCGTCCTTCAGGCAGGCGTAGACCTCCTGCGCCTCCTCATGGGTGAGCTCGGTGCCGGGCGTGCCGGGGTCGCACTCGGCCGCGGCGGCGGTGCCGGAGACTGCCGGGGCGCCGAGCGCCAGTGCAGCCGCGGCGGCGGCGATGCGGAGCGTGCTTGTCATCTGCGGTTTCCCTCCGTGCTCGTTTTCTCTCGCACTCGTCCTGTCGCGCGGATGCGCCCGGGAATGCTGGGAGACCGGTGCAGCGCGGGCAAATCAAAGCTCCACACCAAGGCGTGAGCGGCTGAAACGGCAAGGCTCGGCGAGCCCGCCGCCCGTGCCCGGATCAGCCTTCGCGGAGGCCCAGATATGCCTCGACCAAGGCCGAATCGCCGATGGCGTCGGCGCCGGTGCCGGTCCAGGCGAGGCGGCCCGACTCGAGCACCGCGACGCGGTCGGCGGCATGGAGCGCCCGGTCGGTGCTCTGCTCGACGAGGAGAATGGCGAGGCCGTCGGCGCGGAGCCGGTCGAGCGCGGCATAGCACTCGTCGATGGCCCTGGGCATCAGGCCGAGGGAAAGCTCGTCGACGAGGAGGAGCCGCGGCCCGGCCATCATGGCGCGGCCGAGGGCGAGCATCTGCTGCTCGCCGCCCGAGAGCGAGCCCGCCGGCTGATTCCGGCGCTCGGCGAGAACGGGAAAGAGGGCATGGACACCGGCGCGGGCGTCCGAAAGCGCGCGGGCGTCGCGCCGGGCGCCGCCGACCGTGAGGTTCTCGTCCACCGTCAGGTCGGCGAAGACGCGGCGGCCCTCGGGGACGAGAGCGAGGCCGAGGTCGGTGCGGCGGTGCGCGGGAACGCGCGTGATGTCCTCGCCGTCGACGCGGACCGTGCCGGCACGCGACGCGACGAGGCCGGCGAGGGTCATTATGGTCGTCGTCTTGCCGGCGCCGTTGGCGCCGATGAGCGCGAAAAGCTCGCCCTTTCCGATGATGAAGGAAAGGTCCTCAACCGCGAGGATGTCCCCATAGGCGCAGGTCAGGCCCTCGACCGCCAGCATCAGGCGGCCTCCCCGCCGAGATAGGCGCGGCGGAGCTCGGGGCTGCGCATGACCTCCACCGTGGAGCCGCGCAGCAGCGGGCGGCCCTGGTCCTGCACGTAGGTCTCCGGGCAGATGCGGGCGACCTCGCGGATGTTGTGCTCGATGAGGAGGACGGTGCGGCCATCGCCCGCCAGCGAGGCGATCAGGTCGGCCATGGCGCGCGCCTCGGCCTGGTTGAGGCCGGCGAGCGGCTC
>JBEPXW010000395.1:0-2823 GCA_041641715.1 Pseudomonadota bacterium | reverse complement strand
CGCGAATGTCGTACTCGGCGCCGTAGCGCGAGCGGGCGGCCTTGGCGAGGCTGTCCTCCATCGCATCGAGCACCAGGTCGCGGTCGATCAGCTTCTCGCGCGCGACCGCGTCGGCGATCTGCAGAAGCTCGAGCTTGTTCGCACTGACCATGTCAAGCGTCCTTCTTACTGCAGGGAGGACCGGGTCTCGCCGGCCTCCGCGTCTTCGTCGTCCTGCTCATCCTCGTGGGCCTCGATCTCGTCGAAGTCGGCCTCCTCGAAGTCGCCACGCCGCGCCTTGAGCGAATCGGCGACCAGCGCGTCCGTCAGCACCAGCTTGGCGTCCGAGAGCCAGTCGAAGCGGAGCCCGACGGTGCCCTCGACGATCTCGATCAGCACCTCGTCGCCCTCGACGCCCCGGAGCGTGCCCTTGAAGCGGCGCCGCCCGTCGATCGGCTCGGCGGTCTCGAGCTTCGCCACGTAGCCCTGCCAGCGCTCGAAGTCCTCGAGCCGCGTCAGGGGGCGGTCGATGCCGGGCGAGGAAACCTCGAGCGTGTACTCGGTGGCGATCGGGTCCTCGACGTCGAGCACCGCCGAGACGGCCCGGCTGAGATCGGCACAATCCTCGACCTCCATCGTGCCGTCGGGGCGCTCGGCCATGATCTGCACGGTGGTGCGCTTGCCGCCCATGAGGCGGATGCGGACGAGGCGGAAGCCCATGCCCTCGACCGTCGGCTCGACGGCCGCGGCGAGTCGCTGGTCGATGGGGGCCTTGGCCACCAGGGTTCCGGGGAACCGGTCGGGCATTGCGGCGCGTCACTCCTCCGGCGCGAATCAAAAGCGGGCCCGGCGGCCCGCCAAAGAAACCCGGTGGGGGTCTCGCCGCTCCGACGAGGCCGCCGCGATGTTGGCGCCGATATAAGGCCGACTCGGCGCCGTGACAACCCTTTTCGGCAACCCGTCAGGCGGCCTGCTCGTCGCCGAGCGCCCGCTCGCGGGCGCCGAGGCGCTCGTACTCCTCGGCGAGGTAGTCGCGGGTCAGCGGCACCGCGTCGCGCTTGAGGCCGAGCTGGAGCTGCATCACCGCCATCGGGCCGGTGAGAAACGCCGCCTCGGCACCGGCGAGGTAGACCTCCCACATGCGGCAGAAGCGTTCGTCATGCATCGCCTTGGCCTTGTCGCGGTTGGCCATGAAGCGCTCGTACCAGTTGCCCAGCGTCATGGCGTAGTGCTTGCGCCAGATCTCGCAGTCGAGGAGCCAGAGCTTCGCCCGCTCGAGCGATGCCGCGGTTTCGGAGAGTGCCGGGATGTACCCGCCGGGGAAGATGTACTTGCGCGTGAACGGGCTGGTGAGCCCGGGCGGCTCCATGCGCATGATCGAGTGGATCAGCGCCACGCCGTCCGGGTCGAGCTGGTCGAGCAGGCTGCCGAAATAGATGCCGAGCTGGCCGACGCCGACATGCTCCATCATGCCGACCGAGACGATGCGGTCGAACGTCTCCTCGACCTTGCGGTAGTCCGTGAGCTCGAAGCGCACGCGGTCCTCGACGCCCGCGGCCCTGGCCCGCTCGCGTGCCACCTCGATCTGGCGCTCGGCGAGCGTGATGCCGAGCACCTCGACGTCGGCGACCTGGGCGAGGTAGATCGCCATCCCGCCCCAGCCGCAGCCGATGTCGAGCACGCGCTGGCCGGGCCTCAGCCGCAGCTTGGCGGCGATGTGGCGCTTCTTGGCGCGCTGCGCCTCCTCCAGCGTCTCCTCGCCGGTGGGGAAGTAGCCGCAGGAATACTGCATGTCCTCGTCGAGGAAGAGGCGGTAGAGGTCGTTGCCGATGTCGTAATGCGCGGCGGCGTTCTTGCGCGCCCGGTCGGGGGTGTTGCGCTCGATGAAGCGGCGCGTGATGCGGAGCGCCCGCTGGAAGGCCGTCTCGACCTGGCTGGCGCCGCGGCGCTCGAGGTTGATGTTGTAGAGCGCGATCATCTCGCGCAGGCCGCCCTCCTCGAAGACGAGGCTGCCGTCCATATAGGCCTCCGGCACCACCAGCTCGGGGCCGCGCAGGACCTTCCAGTCGAAGCCGCGCGTCTTGATGCGCAGCGTGACCTCCGGCCCGGGCTCCTGGCCGCCGAAGGTCTCGGCGCGGCCGTCGGGGCCGATCACCGTGAGCTTTCCGGCCCGGATCAGCCGCCTCAGGAACCAGGGCAAAATGAACATACGTCTTCTCCGGACACGTCCGCTTCACGCCGCTTCATGCACCCCCGGCGGAACGGCATGAAAGCTTTGTGCAATAGGAAAACGCCATGCGAATCAAAATCAAGCCCCGAGACGCGTCGCGCGCGCGACCCGTGGCCCGCGTGCCGCGCTCAGGCGGCGGTCAGGCCGCCGTCGATCACGACCTCCGTGCCGGTGACGAACCCGGCGGCCGGCGACAGCAGGTGGACGACCGTCGCGGCCACCTCCTCCGGCCTCGCCAGGCGGCGGAGCGGGATCGACCCGGCCATCTTCTCGCGCGCGCGGTCCGGATCGCGGGCGGCGCCGGCGATCCCGTCCACCATGGCGCCCTCGACGAAGGCGGGGTGGACCGAGTTGCAGCGGATCGGTGGCTCGGCCCGCGCGCCGTGCAGCGCCACGGATTTCGTGAGGAGGCGCACCGCGCCCTTCGAGGCGTTGTAGGCGGCGAGGTTGGCGCCGCCGACGAGGCCGGAGACAGAGGAGAGGTTGACGATCGCGGGCGCCGCGCTCCGCGCGAGCAGCGGCCAGGCGGCGCGGCAGCCGAGGAAGGGGCCGTCGGCGTTCACCGCCATCACCCGGCGCCAGTCGGCGAGGCTCGTGTCCTCGATCGTGCCGAG
>JBEPXW010000394.1:0-2847 GCA_041641715.1 Pseudomonadota bacterium | reverse complement strand
CCGGCCACGGAGGCGCCTCATGGAGATCAGCCCGGCCTACGACGCCTTCGCGCGCGCCTGGGACGCCGGCGCCAACCAGGCGGTCTGGGCGCAGGTTGTGGCGGACCTCGACACGCCCGTCTCGCTGATGCTGAAGCTGACGGACGCCGCGGAGAACGCGTTCCTGCTGGAGTCGGTCACGGGCGGCGAGGTCAGGGGCCGCTACTCCGTCATCGGTTTCGCCCCCGACCTGATCTGGCGCTGCCGCGGCCACGCGGCGGAGATCAACCGGCGCGCGGCCGGGGACCCGGATGCCTTCGTCCCCGAGGAGCAGCCGACCCTCGACAGCCTGCGCGCCCTGATCGCGGAGAGCCGGATCGACCTGCCGCCGGGTCTGCCGCCGATGGCGGCCGGCCTCTTCGGCTATCTCGGCTACGACATGATCCGGCTGGTGGAGCGCCTGCCGGAGCCGAACCCGGATCCGCTGGGGCTGCCTGACGCGATGCTGCTGCGCCCGTCGCTTGTCGCCATCGTCGACAACGTGCGCGACATGGTCACGCTGGTCGCCCCGGCCTGGCACGACCCTGGGCTCGACGCCGAGGCGGCCTATGCCCATGCCTCCGATCGGCTGGCGGCGGCGCTGGATGCCATCGACCGGGCGCCGATCCACGGCACGCCGGTCTCGCCCGTGACCGGCGAGACCCCGCGGCAGGTGGATGCGGTCTCGAACACCACGCGGCCCGAGTATCACGAGATGGTCGAGCGGGCGAAGGAGTACATCCGCGCCGGCGACATCTTCCAGGTGGTGCCCTCGCAGCGCTGGGGCCTGCCGCTCGAGGTCCAGCCCTTCGCGCTCTACCGCGCGATCCGGCGGATCAACCCGTCGCCCTACATGTTCTTCTTCAACCTCGGCGACTTCCACATCGTCGGCGCCAGCCCCGAGATCCTGGTGCGGGTGCGCGACGGCAGGGTCACGCTCCGCCCGATCGCCGGCACCCGACCGCGGGGCAAGACGCCCGAGGAAGACAGGGCACTGGAGCTCGACCTCCTCTCCGACCCGAAGGAACGGGCCGAGCACCTGATGCTGCTCGACCTCGGGCGGAACGATGTGGGCCGGGTCTCAAAGATCGGCACCGTGCGCCCGACCGAGCAGTTCGTGGTCGAGCGTTACAGCCACGTCATGCACATCGTCTCGAACGTCGAGGGGGATTTGCGCGAGGATCACGACGCGCTCTCGGCGCTGCTGGCGGGGCTGCCGGCGGGCACCGTCTCCGGGGCGCCGAAGATCCGGGCGATGGAGATCATCGACCAGTTGGAGAAGGAGAAGCGCGGCATCTATGCCGGCGCCGTCGGGTATTTCTCGGCCGCGGGCGAGATGGACACCTGCATCGCGCTGAGAACCGGGGTGGTGAAGGACGGCACGCTCTACGTCCAGGCGGGCGGCGGCGTCGTCTACGACTCCGACCCGGAGGCCGAGTACCAGGAGACGGTCAACAAGGCCAAGGCGCTGATGCACGCCGCCGCGGTGGCGCGCAATTTCAATTAGCCCCGGTCAATTGGAGGTGGCCGCCGCGTCGGTCTCGACCGCGGCCGCCTCCGGCTCCGCGCCCTCCGGTTCCTCGGCTTCTGGTTCGTCGCCCTCTGCTCCCTCCGCCGTCAGTTCGGCCGGCGCGTCGCCGCCGTGCTGGCGCCGGACCACAGCCGAGAAGGGCGCCAGCCGGGTCGTCGTGACCGCCTCGTCGCCGCCCCAGAGTTGGAGCGCCAGCAGGATCGGCTCCTCGGCCTTCGCCACGACGATTGCCCCGCCGCGCTCCTCGGCCTCGGCGGAGGCGCGGTCGAGGATGCCGTGGGCGTCCGCCGCCGTCGCGCCCGCCGGGATCGTGAAGCGGCTGACCGCGACGATCCGGTCGAGCCCGTCGGATATCATCGGCGGCAGGGCGCCGGGCTCGACCCCGTGCACGAGATAGGCAAAGCCGAGCGGGCCGAGCGCGTCGAGGATGCCGTCGAGCATGCGCCCGTCCGGCGGTGCCAGCGCGGCGAGCGGCCGCGTCGCGGCAACCGCCATCGGCAGGCGCCGCATGAGCAGCATGGTCCGCTCGGCGGCGAGCTGCGCGTCCATGCCGTATTCCAGCACGGCGCCCTCGGAAGCGTCCGGCCGGGCGAGGGGCAGCTCGGCCACCACCTCGAAACCGGCGTTCTGCGCCTTCCTGGCGGTGACGACGTCGCCCGCGGCCCCCGCGACCACGCCGATCGTCAGCGGCATGTCGAGTGCGAACAGCGTCTCGTGAAGCAGCGGATCCGCCCCGGCGTCGTCCAGCACGACAGCCAGGAGCGGCTCGTCGGGCGCCGCCTCGAAGGGCGCGGCGTTCACCGCGAGGGCGGGCCCCGAGAGCTCGATCGGGCCGGTCGGAACCTCGTCGGACACCGCCTCCGGCTCCGTGGTGGCGTCGTCTCCGGGCTCGGCCTGGCCGAAATAGGCGGGTCCGGACGACACCTCGATCCCGTCGACGACCTTCGGGTCGCCCGAGGCCGTCTGCGCCGGAGGCGGCGGCGCCGGGGGCGGCAGAACGTAGATCGAGATGGCGGCCACCGCGGCCCCGCACACCACGATTCCAGTGAGCACGCCCTTCGTCAGGCGCCAGCCCCAGGGCGGGCGCTCCTCGTCGTCGTCGATGCGTCGTCTCATGTCGAACCCCACCCCAGAGATCCGGTCGCTCTCGGCAAAGCCGTGGGCGCGCGCCACCCCCGCTTGACGCGCGCGCACCTGTCGCGCCACATATACCCGCAACCGGCCCTCGGCGCCACTGCCTTGACCGCCTTCGCAACAGACAGCCGCCGCCCCGATGCTCCTTCTGATCGATAATTACG
>JBEPXW010000393.1:0-2852 GCA_041641715.1 Pseudomonadota bacterium | reverse complement strand
CATTCCGAGCGCCACGCCGCGGGCGACCGGCTGGCCCCGGCGGGTTTCGTGCTCTACCGCGTGGCGGCGGACGAGGCGGAGCTGCTCACGATCTCGGTGGTGCCGGAGTCGCGCCGCGCCGGGCTCGGCCGCGCGCTCCTCTCCGCCTGCGAGGACGGCGCGCGCCGGGCGGGCGCGACGCGGCTCTTCCTCGAGGTGGGCGAGAGCAACCGTCCGGCGCGCGCACTCTACGACGAGGCGGGCTACCGCGAGGTCGGGCGGCGGGAGGCCTACTACCAGCTGCCGGACGGGCGCCGTGACGACGCGTTGGTGCTGGAGAGGGCGCTTTGACGCCATCCGCTTGCCGCGCGCGTGACTTGACGGTAACACTCGCCGCCATGACGTATCAGGGGCGGATCGTGATTGATCTCGCGGACCGGGCGCGCCTGCCCTGGCGCTTCCACGCCCGCCGGGCGCGCGCCCTGCTGCCGCGCTGAAACGCGCGCCGCCCGCCGACCCCAAGCGCCGCCTCAGCGACGATACGCCAAGGAGACCCCGCGATGACCGCGCCGAAGACACTCTACGACAAGATCTGGGACGCCCACCTGGTCGAAGAGGCCGATGACGGCACCTGCCTGCTCTACATCGACCGCCACCTCGTTCACGAGGTCACCAGCCCGCAGGCCTTCGAGGGGCTGAAGCTGGCGGGGCGAAGCGTGCGCCACCCGGAGGCGACGCTCGCCGTGCCCGACCACAACGTGCCGACCTCTGTCGACCGTGCCGAGCGGATCGAGGACGAGCAGTCGCGCATCCAGGTGGAGACCCTGCGCAAGAACGCCGCCGAGTTCGGCGTCGAGATCTACGACGTGGCGGATCCCCGCCAGGGCATTGTGCACATCATCGGGCCCGAGCAGGGCCTGACCCAGCCCGGCATGACCATCGTCTGCGGCGACAGCCACACGGCGACGCACGGGGCGTTCGGGGCGCTCGCCTTCGGCATCGGCACGTCCGAGGTCGAGCACGTGCTCGCGACCCAGACGCTGATCACCTCGAAGTCGAAGAACATGAAGGTCGAGGTGACCGGCACGCTGCCCTTGGGCGTGACGGCGAAGGACATCACGCTTTCGGTGATCGGCCACACCGGCACCGCCGGGGGCACGGGCCATGTTATCGAGTATTGCGGCGAGGCGATCCGCTCGCTCTCCATGGAGGGCCGCATGACGGTCTGCAACATGGCGATCGAGGGCGGCGCGCGCGCCGGGCTGATCGCGCCGGACGAGACCACCTTCGAGTACCTCAAGGGCCGGCCGAAGGCGCCGAAGGGCACGCTCTGGGACATGGCCGTGGACTACTGGAAGAGCCTGCGCACGGACGAGGGCGCCGAGTTCGACAAGGTCGTGACGCTCAAGGCCGAGGAGATCGCCCCCGTGGTCACCTGGGGCACGAGCCCCGAGCAGGTGCTGCCGATCACCGGCCGCGTGCCGGACCCGGAGGCGATGGAGGACCCCTCGAAGCAGGCCTCGGCGCGCCGCGCGCTCGAGTACATGGGGCTGAAGCCCGGCACGCCGCTGAACGAGATCGAAGTCGACACGGTCTTTATCGGCTCCTGCACCAACAGCCGCATCGAGGACCTGCGCGAGGTGGCGAAGCTCGTGAAGGGCAGACGGGTCAAGGAGGGCATCCGGGCGATGGTCGTGCCGGGCTCCGGCCTGATCCGCGCGCAGGCCGAGGAGGAGGGCATCGCCGACATCCTAAAGGAAGCCGGCTTCGACTGGCGCATGGCGGGCTGCTCCATGTGCCTCGGCATGAACCCCGACCAGCTGAGCCCGGGCGAGCGCTGCGCATCGACCTCGAACCGGAACTTCGAGGGGCGCCAGGGGCGCGGCGGGCGCACGCATCTGATGAGCCCGGCGATGGCCGCGGCGGCGGCGCTGACGGGTAAGCTCACGGACGTGCGCGAGCTGCTCTGACCCGCTTGACGGAGAGGCGTCCCGTCGGGACGCCTCACGCCTTGCCTCCCGTCCTCGCCCTGGCGGGCTGCGGGCGGGGTGTGGTTTCGTCCGGCGGGAACTCCGCCGCGAGGCGGGCGCGGACGGCGAGGAAGAGAACCGAGGCGAGCGCGCACCAGAGGGCGAGGCCCCAGCACTGGCCAGGGAAGTCGAGCCCGAGGTCGATCAGGGCGCCGGTGATGCCGGGCCCGATGGCGGTCGAGGACACCATCGCCGCGGTGGCGAGCGCCTTGATCGCGCCGAGACGCCGCGTGCCGTAGAGCTCGGGCCAGAGCGCACCGAGGAGGGTTTGTGCGCCGCCCTGGGTCAGGCCCATGAGCGCCATCATGGCGTGCCAGGCGCCGACACTTGTCGCCGGGGCGATGAGCGCGACCGCCGCGCCCATGGGCAGGAGGTAGACGGGCAGGAGCGCGCGCGGGCCGAAGCGGTCCGCCAGCCAGCCGCAGGCGAGTGAAGATCCCACCGTCATCGCGGCATAGGCCGGGTAGCCGAGCGCCATCACGGCGAGCGGCCAGTCCTTCACCTCCGAGACGTGCACCTGGTGGAAGAGCACCGAGGTGCCGATGAAAGGCGGCGCCAGCACGCCCGGGAGAAGCGCCCAGAAGAGCCAGTGCGAGACGACCTCGCGCCGCGCCCAGTGACGCCCGCCGAGCCCGGCGGTTAGGTCGGCCTCGGCGGTGACGCCGCGCGGCTGGCGGCTCTCGGCCAGGAGCCAGGCGAGGAGCGGCGCGAAGCCGAGGGCGAGGATGGCGGCGGCGAGGCCCCACGTCGCGCGCCAGCCGATCGCGGCGATGGCGATGACGGTGAGGGCGGGCAGGATGGCCTCGCCGAACGAGTGGCCGAGGCCGGCGATCGCCACCGCCC
>JBEPXW010000392.1:0-2858 GCA_041641715.1 Pseudomonadota bacterium | reverse complement strand
AGCCGGTCGTTGAGGAGGTCGTAAGCGCCGATGAAGTCGCGGCCCTGGCCGATGGGCCAGCTCGCGGGCGTGACGTCGAGGGCCAGCGTCTCCTGGATCTCGTCGATGATCTCGAAGACGTCGCGGCTCTCGCGGTCCATCTTGTTGCAGAAGGTCAGGATCGGCAGGTCGCGCAGGCGGCAGACCTCGAAGAGCTTGCGCGTCTGGCTCTCGACTCCCTTGGCGCCGTCGATGACCATGACCGCCGCGTCCACCGCCGTCAGCGTGCGGTAGGTGTCCTCGGAGAAATCCTCGTGGCCCGGCGTGTCCACGAGGTTGAACCAGTGCGCGCCGTAGGGGAACGACATCGCCGAGGAGGAGACGGAGATGCCGCGCTCCATCTCCATCTTCATGTAGTCCGAGCGCGTGCGCCGCGCCTCGCCCTTGGCGCGGACCTGGCCGGCCATCTGGATGGCGCCGCCGTAGAGGAGGAGCTTCTCGGTCAGCGTGGTCTTGCCCGCGTCCGGGTGCGAGATGATGGCGAAGGTGCGCCGCCGCGCCACTTCGGGCGGGAGCGGGGGCAGGTTGTGGCCGCGATCCTGGCTGCGTTCGAGCATGGCGCGGCATGTAGCGATCGGGCGTCCGCTTGGCTAGGGGGCAATCCGCCTCAGCGAAGGGGCAGGGCGCAGAGCGCCCGCGAAACGCCCTCGGCGACGGTTGCGCCGTAATGGAGGCTGCGGCGAATGCGCGCCGTCGGGCTGAGGACGGGTTGCATCCGGCGCCTCCGCTGTGCTCGGCTGCGCGTCACCCAGCCGGCTCGGGGCCTGCTCGCAATCGCGCTCCTGGCCCGGCGCGCCAACCGGCGGTCTTGCCAGGAAAGAGGGCGCTTGTTACCTAAGTGCCGAACTTGACTGAAATACTTGGGAATGCCGCAAGCGAGAGCCGCCGAGTGAGCAACGCCGACCTCCAGCTCGTCGACACCGCCGACGCCCCGCGCCTCGCGCTCGAGGGCATCACGGTGACCTTCGACGGCGTGCCGGCCGTGGATGACGTCAGCCTCGAGGTCGGCCCGGGCGAGATCGTCTGCCTGCTGGGCCCGTCGGGATGCGGCAAGACCACGACGCTCCGGGTCGCCGCCGGGCTCGAGAAGCAGAAGGCGGGCCGGGTGCTGATCGACGGCCAGGTGGTCTCGGAGAAGGGCCGCCACCTGCCGCCCGAGCAGCGCGCCGTCGGGCTCATGTTCCAGGACTTCGCGCTCTTCCCGCACCTGACGGTGGCCGAGAATGTCGCCTTCGGCCTGCGCCGCACGACGCCGCCCGGCCGGCGCGCCGCGCTCGTGCGCGAGTACCTCGCCCGGGTCGACCTGGCCGGCTACGAGCACAAGTTCCCGCACCAGCTCTCGGGCGGCGAGCAGCAGCGCGTGGCGCTGGCCCGGGCGCTGGCGCCGCGGCCGCGCGTGATGCTGATGGACGAGCCGTTCTCGGGCCTCGACAACCGGCTGCGCGACGAGGTGCGCGAGCACACGCTCTCGGTGCTGAAGGCCGAGGGGGCGGGCGTCCTCATGGTCACCCACGAGCCCGACGAGGCCATGCGCATGGCCGACCGCATCGCGCTGATGCGCCGCGGCCGCATCGTGCAGGTGGGCGCGCCCTACCACGTCTACAACTACCCCGTGGACCGCGAGGCGGCGGCCTTCTTCTCGGACCTCAACGTCATCCACGGCGTCGTCCGCGACCGGCAGACCGACACGCCCTTCGGCCTTTTCCTCACGCCGAAGCTGGTGGACGACGCGGACGTGGAGATCGTCATCCGCCCGCAGCACCTGCTCGTCGAGCCCGACCGGGGCGAGGCGCCCGAATCGACGCCCGAGCACGGCGTCGCCGCCTCGGGCCGCGTGGTGCGGGCGCGCTTCATCGGCTCGTCGAGCCTGATCGAGGTTGCGATGGACCATGACGGCTCGGTGCTGCGCGCCAACGTGCCCTACGCCTGGCTGCCGGAGCCCGGCACGCGGCTCTGGCTCAGCATGCGGCGCGACCGCTGCTTCGTCTTCCCCTGCGCGCGGCAGAGCCGGGTGGCCTCGCCGTGGGCTGCGGAATGACGGGCAGTGGACTGACGGGCAGTGGACTGACGGTGCTGCGGAATATTTGGGACCGCGCGCCGGGAATGGGCTTTAACAGAGGCCGCTGATCCAATATGTCTTCGGGGAAACGTCCAGCCGGGCCCCTTGGCCCGGTGAACCGGGAGTGCGCGGCATGCTGAACAACATCGGCCCCTTCGGCCTCATCATAATCCTGATCGTGGTCCTTCTGCTCTTCGGCCGGGGCAAGATTCCCCAGCTCATGAGCGACGTCGCCAAGGGCATCAAGAGCTTCAAGCGCGGCATGAAGGATGACACCGAGGAGCAGGAACAGGAGCAGGAGGAGACGAAGGAGCGGGAGCAGCTCGACAAGGCCGCCGACGAGGCCATCGACGTGACGCCGAAGAAGCAGCAGAACAAGGCCTGATCTGGGGGCCATAGCAGGCGGCTGACATGTTGGACCTGGGCTGGTCCGAGATCCTGATCATCGCGGTCGCCGCGCTGATCGTCGTCGGGCCAAAGGATCTGCCAAGGATGCTCCGGACGCTCGGCCAGTACGCCGCGCGGGCGAAGAGCGTCGCGCGCGAGTTCCAGCGCTCGATGGACGAGGCGGCGCGCCAGGCCGACGTCGACGAGCTCCGCGACGTGAAGAAGGATCTCGATAGCGTCCGCGAGAGCCAGTACCAGATGCAGCGCGAGATGAGCCAGTCCTTCCTCGACGAGGGCAAGGAGTCGAAGAAGAAGGCAGAGAGCAAGAAGGCCGAGGAAAAGGCGGGCGACAAGGCGGGCGCGGAGAAGCCGG
>JBEPXW010000391.1:0-2879 GCA_041641715.1 Pseudomonadota bacterium | reverse complement strand
GCGGAAGGAGAGCTTTTCGCCGGCGGCAATGCGGATCTGCTCGCGCACCAGGTCGACGGCGTAGACCATCTCGGTGACGGGGTGCTCCACCTGGATGCGGGTGTTCATCTCGATGAAGTAGAATTCGCCGTCCTCGTAGAGGAACTCGATGGTGCCGAGGCCGCGGTAGCCCATCTCGCGCACCGCCTTGGCGCAGGTCTCGCCGATGCGCTGACGGGTCTCGCCGTCGATGACGGGCGAGGGGCACTCCTCGAGCACCTTCTGGTGGCGGCGCTGCAGCGAGCAGTCGCGCTCGCCGAGATGGACGGCGTTGCCGTGGGTGTCGCCGATGACCTGGATCTCGATGTGGCGCGGCAGCGTGAGGTATTTCTCTAGATAGACGGCGTCGTTGCCGAAGGCGGCCTTGGACTCGGCGCGGGCCTGGGCGAAGGCGTGGGGCAGGTCGCGCTCGGTCCGCGCCACCTTCATGCCGCGCCCGCCGCCGCCGGCCGCCGCCTTGACGAGGACGGGGTAGCCGAGATCCTTGGCGATCGTCAGCGCCTCGTCGACGTCTCTCACCTCGCCGTCCGAGCCGGGGACGCAGGGAACGCCGAGGCGCTTCATGGTCTCCTTCGCCACCACCTTGTCGCCCATGAGGCGGATGTGCTCTGAGGTGGGGCCAATGAAGGTCAGCCCGTGCTCCTCGACGATGCGGGCGAAGCCGGCGTTCTCGGCGAGGAAGCCGTAGCCGGGATGCACCGCCTCGGCCCCGGTGATCTCGCAGGCGGTGAGGATGGCCGGGTGGTTCAGGTAGCTCTGCGTGCTCGAGGGCGGGCCGATGCAGACGCTCTCGTCGGCGAGGCGGACATGCATGGCCTTCTCGTCGGCGGTCGAGTGCACCGCGACGGTCTGCACCCCCATGTCCTTCGCCGCACGGTGGATGCGCAGCGCGATCTCGCCCCGGTTGGCGATCAGGATCTTGTTGAACACGCCTGCGCTCCGCCGATCATTCGATGATCATGAGGGGGTGGCCGTACTCCACCGGCTCGGCGTTGGCGACGAGGATCTGGCGCACAGTCCCGGCGCGGGGGCTCGGGATCTGGTTCATGGTCTTCATCGCCTCGATGATCAGGAGGGTCTGGCCCTCGGCCACCTCGTCGCCGACCTTGACGAAGGGGTCGGCGCCGGGCTCGGAGGAGAGATAGACGGTGCCGACCATCGGCGAGGTGACGGCGCGGGAGAGGTCGGGGCCGGCGGATTCGGCCGGTTTCTCGGGCTCTGCGGCGGCAGCCGCGGCCTGCGGCGGCGCCTGCTGCTGGACCGGATGCGGGGCGTGGTAGGGCTGCGGCGCGGGAGCGGCCGCGGCGACGGTCCGCGCGAGGCGGACCTTCAGCTCGTCGTCGGCGCCGTACTCGCGCGTGACCTCGATCTCGGTCAGCTCGGATTCGGTCAGGAGCTCGGCCAGTGCCCGGATGAAGGCCACGTCCTGCTCGACGCTCTTGTTCATCGTTTCCCCGTCCGCCGGCCGCCCGGTTCCTGTCATGCGCGCCGGCATCGGGCGGGCGGCACGCCCGCGCCGGCTCTTCCGCCCCGCGTTATAAGGGAATGTGGCGGCGCGCGCAAAGCGCCCGTGCTGCGGTCAGTTCGTCGCCGCCCGTGCCTCGGCAATCTCGGCCGCCATGTCCTCGCGCGGCAGGTAGCCGCGGATGATGCGGTCCTCGAGCACGAACCCCGGCGTGCCGTTGATGTCGAGCGCGCGGGCAAGCTCGTAGTTCTCGCGGATGCGCGCCTCGATGTCCGGCTCGCCGGCGCGGGCCCTGAGGGCCTCGGTGTCGTAGCCGAGGTTCTCCGCGAGCCGGTAGGCGACGGCCTCGGTCATCTGGCCCTCGTGGGTCATCAGGGCGTCGTGGAGGGCGCCGAATTTCGAGCGGTCGATCTCCACGGCCGCCAGCGCCATGCGCGCGGCGGCGACCGAGGCCGGCCCGAGGATCGGGAACTCCTTGACCACGTAGCGGATGTTTCCGTCCTGCTCCAGCAGCGCCAGCACCTCCGGGTGCGCCCTCTTGCAGTAGCCGCAGCGGTAGTCGAGGAATTCGACCAGAGTGACGTCGCCGTCGGGGTTGCCGCCGACCCAGGAGTCGGGGTCGTCGAAGAGCTCGTCGCGATGCTCGGCGACCAGGTCGGCGTCGGCGCCGGCCTGGTCCGCGGCGCGGCGCTCCTCGAGGATCTCGATCGCCTCGAGGATCACCTCGGGGTTCTCGAGCAGATAGGCGCGGACCTCGGCGCGGAACGCCTCGCGCTCGGCCTCCGTCATGTCGGAGGGGGAGGGGAGCGATTGCTGCGCGGCAGCGGGCACGGCGGGTATCGCAAGGGCCAGGCCGAGGGCCATGGCCAGAAGCGAGCGGGGCATGGGCGTCTCTCTCCGTGTGGGCTGGAACTAGTCGTCGGTGTCGAGGGCGAGGATGTCCTGCGCCCTGAGCCAGGCGGGCGAGCCCTCGGGCAGCTGGCTGACGGCGCGTTTGGCGATCGTGACGGCATCCTCGTTCCGGCCGGTCAGCGCGTAGCGCTCCGCCGTGGCAAGCGCGGCCATCCCGTCCTGGCGCTCGCCGATTCCATCGACCTGGCGGGCAAGCGCCACGTCATGCGCATTTACGAGCCCCCCTATCTCCTCGCCCCGTCCAGAGAGCCGCGGCTGCGCAAGCCCCTGCAGCTCGACGACGCGCGAATCACCCTCCTGGGCCCCATCGTGGTGATGTCGTCGTGGACGTACATCCAGAAGCAGCAGAAGGGCTACTACGTGCTGCTGCTCATCCTGCAGACGGGCGTGACGGGCGTGTTTACGTCGTACGACCTCATCCTCTTCTACGTCTTTTTCGAGCTGACCCTCATCCCGATGTACT
>JBEPXW010000390.1:0-2881 GCA_041641715.1 Pseudomonadota bacterium | reverse complement strand
GCTGGTACCAGGAGGCCGCGGCCGAGCAGGGCGTCGAGCTCTCCAAGGAGGCCGCGCGCGAGATCGTCTACGGTGAACCTTACGAGGCGTGGCGCGCCAAGCACCAGACCGAGGCGAGCGCGGAGCAGCAGGCGGCCTTCGCCGAGAGCCACAAGGACCACTGACCGCCTCGCGCGGGTGCGGGACCGGTTGCCGCCCGTCCGGCGCGGGCCTATGGTCGCGGCCCTCACGCACAACGGGAATCAGGACGGGCAGATGGACGAACAGGTCTCCGCCACTTCGGTCTCCGCCGGCCAGCTCCGCGCCTTCGTCGAGCGCATCGAGCGGCTCGAGGAGGAGAAGAAGGCGATCGCCGAGCAGATCAAGGAGGTCTACGCCGAGGCGAAGGCGAACGGCTTCGACTCGCGGACCATGCGCAAGGTGGTGACGCTGCGGAAGAAGCCCGCCGAGGAGCGCCAGGAGGAGGAGGCGCTGCTCGACCTCTACCTCTCGGCCCTCGGCATGGTCCGCGGCTGAGGCGGCGCGGCCCGCGCAATCGGGCTGAAAACATCGCTGAATCGGCGCCAACTCTTATAACTCTTATATAAGAGTTATAAGAGTTCGAGGGCCTGCCGCATCAGTCGTCCCGCGCCTCGAGCTGCAGCTCGTCGATCTTCCGGTAGAGGGTGGAGCGTCCGATGCCGAGGCGCCGGGCCGCCTCGGCCATGCGCCCGCGGTAGATGCGGAGCGCCGCTGCGACGGCGTCGGCCTCGATGTCGCGCAGCCGGCGGACATGGCCCTCGGGCGTGAGGAGCGGGCTCGCCGCGCCGTTCACCGCCTCCCCGCCTTCCGCCTCGTGCGCGCGCGGGGGGGATTCCGGGCCCGCCGACCGCGCCGCCGGCGGGCCCGTCTCGAGGCCGTGCAGGTCCTGGGGCCGGATCACCGGGCCGTCGGCGAGGATCACGGCGCGCTGGATGGTGTTCTGCAGCTGGCGCACATTGCCGGGCCAGGGCGCCGCCGTGATCGCCTCCATCGCCGCGGTGGAGAAGCCCTCGATGGTCATGCCCTCGGCCGCGGCGCACTGCGTCAGGATCCGCCGGGCGAGGCCGGGGATGTCCTCGCGTCGCTCGCGCAAGGGCGGCAGCGTCAGCGGGAAGACGCCGATGCGGTAATAGAGGTCCTCGCGGAAGGACCCCTCGGTGACCATCGCCGCGAGGTCGCGGTTGGTCGCCGAGATCAGCCGGATGTCCACCCTGACCGGCTGCGCGCCGCCCACCGGGTCGACCTCGCCGGTCTGGATGGCACGCAGGAGCTTGACCTGCGCCTCGAGCGGCAGCTCGCCGACCTCGTCGAGGAAGAGGGTGCCGCCCGAGGCCTCCTGGAACTTGCCCCGCCGGCGCTCGACCGCGCCGGTGAAGGCGCCCTTCTCGTGGCCGAACAGGATCGACTCGACCAGCGCCTCGGGCAGCGCGCCGCAGTTCACGGCGACGAAGGGTGCGCCGCCGCGCTCGCTCGAGCCGTGGATGGCCCTCGCAAACACCTCCTTGCCGGTGCCCGACTCCCCCTCGATCAGCACGGGGACGTCCGAGCGCCCCGCCCGCCGCGCCAGTGCGATCACCTTGCGAATCGCCGGGCTGACGGCCACGAGGTCCTCGAAGTCGAGCCGGTTCTCGGCCTGCCGCGTCAGCCGCTCCACCTCGCGGCTCAGCGAGGTCAGCGCCAGCGCGTTGCGAATCGAGACGTCGAGCCGCTCGGGCGTCACCGGCTTGACGACGAAGTCCGAGGCGCCGGCGCGCATGGCGTCGACTGCGCGCGACACCGAGCCGTCGGAGGTGAGCATGATCACCGGAAGCCGCGCCTCCGCCGCGCGGAGCTGGCGCACGACCTCGAGCCCGTCGAGGTCGGGCATGTGCAGGTCGATAAGCCCGAGCGCGATGCCGGTCCGCTGCGCTTCGCCGAGCGCGTCGAGCGCGGCCTGTCCGCCCTCTGCGAGCGTCGCCTGGTAGCCGAGGCCCTTCAGGAGCGCCGCGAGGTGGCGGCGCTGGTGCGGATCGTCCTCCGCGACGAGAACCCTGACATCAGCCTTCTCGTCCATCGCCTCAGCTCGTTCTGCGCGAATCCGGGCGCCCGGGCGGGCGGCGGAAGGAGTGGCGAATCGCGCCCGTCCGCTGCCCATTTGGCGGCGTAAGGCCCGAATTAACCGCGTACTGTTGTCAAAACGTTACTCCACGCGGAAACCGCGCATTCGGGAACCCTTTCGGCTGCCCGCGCGTTTGTGCTTTTGGCAATTTGATGCCACATGCTAGGATGCTGTTCGGCGTTCGGGCCGAGAGAAACCGAGATTCATGGGTGCGTGCCAGCGTACCCGCGATCAAAAACGGAGAGAGGGATGAGGACTGTAACCTTCCTGATGCTGGGCGCTTCGGCGCTGGCCATCGCCGGCTGCACGAATCTGCCGGGCTCGTCGCTGGGCGCGACCTTCACGGCCGAGCCCTACCTGGAGCAGGACCATGGTGGTGAGGGCAGCTTCAATGACGCCCTGGCCATGGAGTACACCGAGCTTGCCCGCCGGCAGGCCTTCACCATGCAGCGCTGGATGCCCGCGACCGCCTACATCAACAAGGCGCAGGCAGCCGAGGCCGGCAACACCCCGGCGCCCTGGACGCCGGCCCAGCTGGGCGTGAACGGCGACGCGAGCGCACTGTATGACGAGGTGGTGGCCACGATCGAGGCCAACCGGGCCGAGCGGCCCGCCGCCTGTGCCCGCGCCCAGGCGATGTGGGACCAGTACCTCTTCGTGCTGCGCGCCACGGCCAACGGCGCCACCTGCCCGCTGACGCCGGAGGAGGCCCGCGCCATGCTGGACGAGGCGCTCGCGGCCTGCGCCCCGCCGGCGGGTCCG
>JBEPXW010000389.1:0-2884 GCA_041641715.1 Pseudomonadota bacterium | reverse complement strand
GCCAGGGCCTCGCCGAGCGAAAAGTTCAGGTCGCACAGCTCATCGGGCCCCGCGTCTCCGGCGACCGCGCGGCGCAACCGGTCGCGGAGCTCATCGGAGAAAGGAAAGGTGCGGAAGGCCTCGAGGCGCGCCTCCGAGGGGGCGGGCTCGCGGCCGGCGAAGCGCACCAGCGCCGCATCGATACCGTCCAGCGAGGTGCCGGACATCAGCCCCACGTAGAGCCCGTCGTCGGGCGATTCCCGTGCTGGCAAGCGCTGCTCCTCGTTTCGGGGGCCGGGTCTCGATTCGGACGGCTGCATCGCTTCGGACAAGCTAACGGACGGGGCCGGGGGGGGAACAGTCGGCAACGCGGTTGCTTGCGCAGCGTCGCCTCGACGCTCCATTTAGCCGCGCATGCCCACTCTTCAGGAGGCCCCGATCCCGTGATGACCCGACGCAGCCGATTCGCCCCGCTGTTCGCCCTCTCCCTCTTCGTCCTGTCGGCCGCGGCCTGTGCGGAACCGGTGCAGCAAGAGGCGCCGGACGCGGAGGCGCCACCCGTCACCTTCCCCGACAGCTGGCGCTACGATGCAGGGCGCGCGCCCGTGCTGGCCGACAGCGGGATGGTCGTGACGACCGACTCCTTCGCAACCGCCGCGGGTCTCGAGATCCTGCGCGACGGCGGGAACGCGGTCGACGCGGCGATCGCGACGCAGTTCGCGCTCGCGGTCGTGAACCCCGAGGCGGGCAACATCGGGGGCGGCGGCTTCATGGTCGCGCGCATGGCCGACGACACGCGCTTCGCCCTCGATTACCGTGAGGAGGCCCCGTCTCGTGCCACCGCGGACATGTTCCTCGACGAAGAGGGCAACCTGACCGATCGGGGCGTGCGCGGGCACCTGGCTTCGGGCGTGCCCGGCACGGTCGCCGGGATGGGCGCGGCGTACGAGCGCTACGGCACCCTCGAGTGGTCGCGACTGCTCGAGCCCGCGATACGGCTGGCCCGCGACGGCTTCGAGATCGCCGAGCGGCATCACAGCTCGATCTCCGGCAACGTCGAGGACCTGAGCCCGTTCCCGGCGTCGGTGGCCGCCTTCCTCCCGAACGGCGAGCCCCCGCCGCTCGGATCCACCTTCACCCAGCCCGACCTGGCGCGCACGCTACAGGCGATCGCCGACGACGGCCCGCGGGCCTTCTACGAGGGCTGGATCGCCGACTCGCTGTCGGCCGAGATGGAGCGTGGCGGCGGCCTGATCGACCGGGAGAGCCTCGCCGCCTACGATGCCGTCTGGCGCGAACCCGTGACGGCGGACTACCGGGGGTGGGAGGTCCTATCGATGCCGCCCGCCTCCTCCGGCGGCACGACGCTCACACAGATCCTCAACATCGTCGAGGGCTACGACCTCGCGGAGATGGGGTGGCACTCCGCGGACGCGATCCACGTCGCCGTCGAGGCGATGCGCCGCGCGTACGCCGACCGGAACTACTTCCTGGGCGACACCGACTTCGTCGAGGTCCCGCTCGATCGAATGACGTCCGAGGCCTACGCGGACACCCTCCGCGCCAGCATCGCGATGGACAGCGCATCGGACTCGGAGACCTTCAACCGCGTGCCGCTCGCGAGCGGCGGCGAGGAGTCGGAGAACACGACGCACTTCTCGATCATCGACGCAGAGGGGAACGCCGTCGCCGTGACGACGACGCTGAACTCGGGCTTCGGTTCGGGCGTCGTCGTGCGTGGCGCGGGCTTCGTGCTGAACAACGAGATGGACGACTTCACGTCGAAGGTGGGCGAACCGAACATCTACGGTCTCGTCCAGGGCGAGGCGAACGCGATCGCGCCGGGCAAGCGGATGCTCTCCGCCATGACCCCGACGGTGGTCGTGAACCCCGAGGGCCATACGGAGCTGATCACGGGAACCCCGGGCGGCTCGACGATCATCACCACCATCTTCCAGATCGTCACGAACCACATCGACTTCAGGATCCCGGTGCAGACCTCGGTCGACGCCCCGCGCTTCCACCACCAGCACCTGCCGGACTACATCCGCTACGAGAACGGCGGTCTGCCGGCAGCGGTGGTGGAGGATCTGCGGGCCCGCGGGCACGAGGTGCGCGAACGGGGCGGCGTGTCGGGGAACGTCGAGTCGGTCTACATCGCGCCGAACGGCACCCGCATCGGCGGCGCCGACCCGCGGCGCGACAGCAAGGCGATGGGCTACTAGCGGCCTGGCGAAGGACAGGCGTCGCTAGCGGCGGCCCCCGCGTCGCACGCCCCGGCGGGCGAGCCGGGACGGGGACTTCCGGGCATCCTTCGCGGAGCCTTTTCCGGAGCCCTCTCCCGATCCCTTCGCTCGGCTCGTCTTCTGGTCGCGCGCGCCCTGCGGGCTCGTCTTCCGCTCATGCGCGCCTCGGGAACTCTTCGCGCCTTCGCCCGAAGAGTCGCCCTTCGCGCGCGTGCTCCGTCCGCCGCCATTCGATGAACCGTTCGCCGTCCGGCGCTGGATCGTCTCGCCGATCATCCGTTCGGTCGCCCGCAGCCAGCCGTGATCGTCGCTCGTGACGAAGGTCGAGGCGATCCCTTCGCGTTCGGCCCGGCCGGTGCGGCCGATCCGGTGCGTGTAGGCCTCGGGCGTATTGGGAACGTCGTAGTTGATGACGTGGGATACGTCGTTCACGTCGATGCCGCGGGCGGCGATGTCGGTCGCTACCATCACGTCGTAGCGGCCCTGCCGGAAACCGCCCATGGCGCGGTCGCGGGCGTTCTGCGACATGTTGCCCTGCAGGCCGACGGCGCGGTGGCCGGCCCCGCTGAGCTGCTTCGCCAGGCGCTTCGCCCGGCGCTTCGTCCGCGTGAACACGATCGCCGAGTCGCAATCGGCGGCTCGCAGCATCTGCTCGAGCA
>JBEPXW010000388.1:0-2907 GCA_041641715.1 Pseudomonadota bacterium | reverse complement strand
CTCGTCGATGTCGACGTGCTTGATCTCGACATTGGCGATCTTGATGCCCCAGGCATCCGTCTGGCGGTCGAGGATCTCCTGGATGTCGGCGTTGAGCTTGTCGCGCTCGGCCAGCATCTCGTCGAGCTCGTGCTTTCCGAGCACCGAGCGCAGCGTCGTCTGCGAGAGCTGGCTGACCGCGGCGGTGAAGTTGGCGACGTTGATGATCGCCTTCTCCGGGTCGATGATGCGGAAGTAGATCACCGCGTTCACCTTCACCGAGACGTTGTCGCGCGAGATGACGTCCTGGGGCGGCACGTCCTCGACGAAGAGGCGGAGATCCGTGCGGACGACCTGTTGGATGACCGGGATCATGATGACGAAGCCGGGCCCGCAGACGCGCGTGAAGCGGCCGAGCGTGAACATCACGCCGCGCTCGTACTCGCGGAAGATGAAGATCGCGTTGGCCAGGAAGATGATCACGAGCGCCGCGACGGCGCCCCAGACGATCAGGTTTACGGATATGAATGGCATGTCTATCCCTCTGCTCCGCCAAGCTAGCCTGTACTGCTTGGGCCGGCGGCTTCGCTGCCGTCCGCGGTATCGCGCTCGACGACCAGGGTGAGGCCGTCGACGCGGCGGACCCGGACGGTTTCGCCCGCCGCGAGATCGGGGGGGCCGGTCGCGCGCCAGCGCTCGCCCTCGGTCCAGACGTAGCCCTCGCCCCCCGACCAGTCGAGCACGCGCGGCCGGGCGGAGAGCATTCGCGCGTCCCCCGAGACCGGCGCGCGCCGGTAGGCCTGCAGCGTGTAGCCGAGGATCAGCACCAGGATCGAGCCGCTGATGGCCGCCATCACCCCGATCAGCCACCAGTCGAGCTGGTAGGCTGGCACGTCCGTGTCGAACAGCATCGCCGAGCCGAGCACGAAGGCCACGAGCCCGCTGATGCCGAGGATGCCGAGCGAGGGCGAGAACGCTTCGGCTACCATCAGCGCGATGCCGAATAGGACGAGCGCGAGCCCGGCGTAGTCGAGCGGGAGCTGGTTCAGCGCGTAGAGCCCGAGGATCAGGCTGATCGCGCCGACCACGCCCGGCAGGATGGCGCCGGGGTTGGTGAACTCGAAGATCAGCCCGTAGATGCCGATCATCATCAGCACGAAGGCGACGTTCGGGTTCGAGAGCACGCTGAGGAGCCGGGTGATCGCGTCGGGCTCGATGTGCTCGACGGCGGCCCCGGCAGTGTTCAGGGTGCGCTCGGCGTTGGCGACGGAGACGGTGCGGCCATCGGCCTTCGCCAGGAGATCGGGGATGTCGCCCGCAATCAGGTCGATGACGTTCTCCTCCAGCGCGTCGGCGGCGGAAAGGCTGGCCGCCTGGCGCACCGCCTTCTCGGCCCATTCGGCGTTGCGACCGCGGAGCTCGGCGAGGCCGCGGATGAAGGCGACGGCGTCGTTGGTCGCCTTGGCGGTCAGCGCGTCGCCGCCGGAGAGGGAGGGCGGCTGGTCCTCTTCCTGCGCGGCCTCTTCCGCGCCGCCCTCGGCGCTCTCGGCGTCCTCGCCCGATGGCTCATCCGAGGCCCCTGACTCCCGATCCTGATCGCCGCCCTGGTCCTCCTCGCCGCCGGGCATGCCCGGGAGCCCGCCGCCGCCGATCTGAACCGGTGTGGCGGCGCCCAGATTGGTGGCCGGCGCCATCGCGGCAACGTGGGTGGCGTAGAGGATGTAGGTGCCGGCGCTCGCCGCGTGCGCGCCCGAGGGGGCAACGTAGCCGAGAACGGGCACGCGCGAATCCAGGATCTTGGTAATGATGTCGCGCATGGCGTTTGCGAGCCCGCCCGGCGTGTAGAGTCGCAGCACCAGCGCCTCGGCCTGCCGCTCCTCGGCCTGCTCGATCATCTTCTCGACATGGCGCGTTGTGGCCGGGCCGATCGGGCCCTCGATGGCGGCGGCGAGGAAGAGGCGGCTCTGGCCCGTCTCCGCGCTATCCTGGCCGTGCACCAGCGCCGCGCCGAGGGCGACCATGAGGGCGGCGAGAAACAGGCGGCCAAGTCTCTGGCCGATTTGCATATTTGCCTCCTTCGCCCGAGTATACGGCGGGGCCCGCGGGCAAACAATGGGCTCTTTGCGGGACGCTTAGCGACCCTCGCCGCCGCGCTCGAGGCGGAAGCCGATCTTCACGCCCACCTGGAAGTGCTCGACAGTGCCGGTCTCGCCGACATGGCCGCGGATCTCGGTCACCTCAAACCATTCCAGTTTGCGGATGGTCTCGCCGGCGGTGGCGATGGCGTTGCGGATGGCGTCGTCGATCGAGTCGGTCGATGAGCCGTAGATCTCGGTCACGGGGTAGACGCGGTCCATTTCGGCCTCCTTCCGGTTTACCGGGACAGCCCCGGTAGATGTAGCGGGGAGCGGCTTCAGACCAAACCGAGGGTGCTCGCCGCGCGCGGCGCGATGCCGAGCTGGGCGAAGCCCGGGAAGCCCGGGTCTGTGACGTTGTCCTGCGCCATCAACGCAACCTGGGCACGGGTGACCGGCGGGTTCCGCAGGATCGAGGCCACCGTGGCAACGAGGCGCCTGAGGGCGAAGGGCAGCGGCAGGAGGAGCCGTCGCCGACCCTGCCGTGCCGCGAGACGGGCGACGATCTCGCGGTAGGTGAAGGTTTCCGGGCCGCCGAGTTCCAGGACCGCGCCCGGGGCGGGTTCGGCCTTGAGAGCGCGCGCGGCGGCCTCCGCCACGTCGTCGGCGTGGACGGGCTGGAGCCGAGTCGTGCCGGTGCCGAAGAGGGGCACGACCGGCAGCGCGGCGACGATCGGGGCGAGGGCCGCGAAGAAGCCGGCGTCCTCGGTGAATAGGGCGCTCGGGCGCAGGATGGTGGCCGTCGGGAAGATGGCGCGAACGGCGACCTCCCCCTCGCCGCGGGCGCGGATGT
>JBEPXW010000387.1:0-2913 GCA_041641715.1 Pseudomonadota bacterium | reverse complement strand
GCCTCTAACGACCGCAACGGGCCCGGGCGGCGGCCGCGGATCCTTGGCTGGCTGGAGGAAGGGATGAGCGTGGCGCTCTGCTCGGACGCGGGCACGCCGCTGGTCGCCGACCCGGGATTCCGGCTGGTGGAGGCGGTGCGCGAGGCAGGCCTCCCCGTGACCGCCGTCCCCGGCCCCTCGGCGGTGATCGCGGCGCTGAGCCTGGCGGGGCTGCCGACCGACCGGTTCCTCTTCACGGGCTTCCTGCCGGCTAAGCAGGGGGCGCGGCGGAAGGCACTCGAGGAACTCGCCGGGGTGCCGGCGACGCTCGTCTTCTACGAGAGCCCGCGGCGGGTGGCGCGCACCCTGGCCGACATGGCCGCCGTGCTCGGCGAGGCACGGCCGGGGGCGGTGGCGCGCGAGCTCACCAAACTGTTCGAGGAGGTGCGCCGGGGCACGCTCGACCAGCTCGCGCGGCACTACGCGACGGCTGAGGCGCCGAAGGGCGAAGTGGTGCTGCTCGCAGGCCCGCCGGGGGAGGCCGCGGCGGAGGAAGGCGTGGCGCTCGACGCGGCGCTCGTCGAGGCACTCGCGACGCAGTCCGTGCGCGACGCGGCGCGGGAGGTGGCCCAGCGGCTCGGCCTGCCCCGCCGGGACGTCTACGCGCGGGCGCTGGAGCTCGCCAGGGACGAGGACCGGCGATGAGCGCGCAGCGCGGGCGCGGCGGGTATCTCAGCGGCCTCGCCGCCGAGGACCAGGCCGCGCGGGCCTACGAGGGGCGGGGCGCCGAGATCCTCGCCCGGCGCCACCGCAGCGAGGCGGGCGAAATCGACCTGATCGTGCGCGAGGGCGGCCTCCTCGTCTTCGTCGAGGTGAAAAAGCGGCGCAACCGTGCAACGGCCGCGCATTCCATCACAGAGCGGCAATGGCGGCGCTTGGGATTGGCGGCGACCCGGTATATGCTGGTCGAGAGCGAGAAGACGGGCGCGGTCCCGGGCTGCCGCTTCGACGTCGTCCTGGTGGGCGGCGACGGCAGCATCGAGATCATCGAGAACGCCCGCGCATTCGACGAGTATTGAGGCGGAGCAGACAGATGAAAACGCACGGAATCCTCGTGGCCGCGGGGCTCGTCCTCGCCGGCTGCTCGCCCGTCGCGCTCGGCGGCGGCGCCATGGTCGCGCATTCGGTCGTTCAGGAGCGAAGCTCCATGGACGTGCTGAACGACAGCAAGATCAAGCTCTCGATCGAGAACGCGCTCCTGAACCACTCGCGCGAGCTCTACGGCGACGTCGCGGTCGACGTGGTCGAGGGGCGCGTCCTGATCACCGGCTCGGTGCCCGAGCGCGAGGACAAGATCGCCGCGACCCGCATCGCCTGGGAGACCGAGGGCGTGAGCGCGGTCGACGACGAGATCACGGTCGCCGAGGACAAGGGCACCATGGCCTATCTGCGGGATGCGCGCATCTCGAACACGTTGCGGCTGAAGCTGATCGCGGATACCAAGGTGGCCTCCGCGAACTACAACGTGGAGACGGTCGACAGCGTCGTGTACCTGAATGGGCTGGCGCGCTCCGAGGCCGAGCTCGAGCGGGTCGTCTGGCAGGCCCGGCGGATCAAGGGGGTCGAGCGGGTGGTCAGCCACATCCTGACCATCGACGACCCGCGCCGGGTGCGCACGGTGGCGTCGTCCGGCTGAGACCCGTTCCCGGGCGCGGGACGACGGCCCGCGCCCGCCGCTGCGAGAGACGCCATGCCGCTTTCCGTCGCCGTCCAGATGGACCCGATCCAGTCCGTCGACATCCGCGCCGACACCACGTTCCGGCTGATGCTCGAGGGGCAGGCGCGCGGCCACGCCCTCTTCTACTACCACGCGCCCGAGCTCGCCTGGGAGGACGGGCGGCTGACGGCGCCGGGCTGCCCCGTGGAGGTGCGGGCCGAGCAGGGCAACCACTTCGCGCTGGGCGAGCGGGCGACCCGGGACCTCCGCGAGTTCGACGTGGTGCTGCTGCGCCAGGACCCGCCCTTTGACATGGCCTATGTCACCAACACCCACCTTCTCGAGCAGATCCATCCGGAGACGCTGGTGGTGAACGACCCCTTCTGGGTCAGGAACTGCCCGGAGAAGACGCTGGTGCTGGATTTTCCCGGGCTGATCCCGCCCACCCTGATCGCGCGCTCGCTGGAAGCGCTTCGCGCCTTCCGCAAGAAGCACGGCGACATTATCCTGAAGCCGCTCTACGGCAACGGGGGCGCGGGGATCTTCAAGCTCGGCCACGCCGACGCCAACCTCAACGCGCTGCACGAGCTGTTCCTGAACATCTCACGCGAGCCGCTGATCGCGCAGAAGTTCCTGCCCGACATCGAGCGGGGCGACAAGCGCGTCATCCTGATCGAGGGCGAGCCCGTCGGCGCCATCAACCGCCTGCCGGCCGAGGGCGAGACGCGCTCGAACATGCATGTCGGCGGCAAGCCGGTGCAGGACACGCTGAATGACCGCGACCGCGAGATCTGCGCCGCGATCGGCCCCGTGCTGCGCGAGCGCGGGCTGCTCTTCGCCGGCATCGACGTGATCGGCGGCTGGCTCACCGAGATCAACGTGACCTCGCCCACCGGCATCCAGGAGCTCGAGCGCTTCGACGGCACCAACGTGGCGGCGCTCTTCTGGGAGGCGGTCGAGCGGCGGAGGGCCGGGGGCGCGTGATGCGGCGCTCGATCCGGCTCCGCGCGCTAAGCCTCTTCCTCCGGCTCTTCGTCAAGACGACGCTCGCCTGGACCAAGTCGCCGCAGACGGTGCGGGCGCGGTTCGAGCGCGACGCCCGGCGCATGTTCCGCGCGCCGGAGGACGCCAATTTCGTGCCGGACAACGTGCGACGCGACGGCAACGCGCTGATGGAGGCGGTCTGGGCGAGCCGCGGGCTGCCCGACCGGCGCCGC
>JBEPXW010000386.1:0-2921 GCA_041641715.1 Pseudomonadota bacterium | reverse complement strand
AGCACCGGCACGGCCGAGCCGTCCTCGGGGTGTGTCTCGACCAGCGTCTCGCCCCAGCACTTGCCGAAGGTATAGGGCACGGGGCTGGCGAAGCTGGCCGGGTCGAGGCTGTCGGTCGAGGCGCCGCCAGTCAGCCCCATGATCAGGTCGCCGCCGCGCTGCGGCGTCTGGGCGCGCGCGGTCGCCAGCAGCTGGCTCGCCACCGGCGCGGCGACGCCGAGGGCGGCGGCGCGGCCGAGGAAATCGCGCCGGCTCAGGCGCCCAAGCGCTGCCTTGATGCTCAGGTCTCTCAGTTCGTCGGACATGTCGTGTTATCCTCCCACAGTGCCGAGTTCTCGTTTCTAGGCGTCACTTTGGCCCCCCGACCCGCACCAAGCAATGGTTAATTGTGCCGCGCCCGACGCGCGCCGGCGGCAGCGTCGCCTTCGTCGGGTGTCGTAGGCTCTGCGCATGTTGACGGCGTCGTCGCGCCGGGCAATTGTCGCATTCGTAGTCAGGAATGCGACAGTCGCGACCAGGCATGACGAGCAAGGCCCCCCGCAGCGCGCACCCGGAGCGCCCGACCGCCGTCGCCTTCCTGCTGATCCGCGAGTTCTCCATGCTCAGCGTCGTCAGCGCGGTCGAGCCGCTGCGCGCAGCCAACCGCCTGCTGGGGCGCGAGGCCTATGCCTGGCGCTTCTACAGCGCCGACGGCGAGGCGATCCCGGCCTCCAACGCAATGACGGTGAACGTCGCGGGCGGCCTCGGCGACATCACGGCGGAGGCGGCGGAGATCGACTACCTCTTCGTCTGCGCCGGGCTCGACCACGACCCGCCGGGCCGCCAGCGCCTGCACGCGGCGCTGCACGGCTGCGCGCGCTCGGGCCTGGTCCTGGGCTCGCTCTCCTCGGGCACGTTCATCCTGGCCCGCGCCGGGCTGCTCGAGGGCTACCGCGCGACGATCCACTGGGAGTTCCAGCCCGCCTTCGCGGAGACCTTCCCGGAGCTCGACTGCTCGCCTGGCCTCTACGTCATCGACCGCGATCGCTGGACCGGCTCGGGCGGAATCGCCGGCATGGACATGATGCTCGAGTTGATCGGGCGCGACCACGGGCCCGCCCTCTCGCGCGGCATCGCCAACCAATTCCAGATCGACCGCATCCGGAACGCCGCGATCCACCAGCGTCCGGGCGAGCTCGAGCGGCTGGAAACCCTGCCCGCGCCGTTGCAGTCAGCCGTCCAGCTGATGCTCGCGAACATCGAGACGCCGCTCGGCATGGAGGAGATCGCCCGCGAGTCCGGCCTCAGGCTCCGCCGCATGGAGCGCATGTTCCGCTCCCACCTCAATGCCTCGCCCGCCCAGTTCTACCGCGGGCTGAGGCTCGAGAAGGCGCGCGAGCTGCTGCTCTACACCAATCTCTCGACGCTCGAGATCGGCGTCCTGACCGGATTCTCCTCCAGCTCCCATTTCGCTATGGCCTACCAGCGCCACTATGGTATGCGCCCGACCGACGCGCGGAGGCCCGCGCATGGGCGCACGCGGGAGACACCCCAGCCGAAGGAGACGAGGGCATGACCAAGCCGCGCGTGATCTGCACCCGCAAGTGGCCGGAACGCGTCGAGGCGAAGCTCCGCGAGCGCTTCGACGCGACGCTCAACGAGGCGGACGAGGCGATGACCGCCGATCAGCTCCGCGCCGCCCTCGACGAGTACGATGCGGTCTGCCCGACGGTGACCGACAGGGTGGACGCCGAGGTGCTGGCGGCCCCGAAGCGGGCGAAGATCCTCGGCCAGTTCGGCGTCGGGTTCAACAATATCGACGTCGAGGCGGCGAAGCGCGCCGGGCTCTTTGTCACCAACACACCCGGCGTGCTGACAGACGCCACGGCGGACATCGCGCTGACGCTGCTCCTCAACGTCTCGCGCCGGACCTGGGAGGGCGAATCCATGGTCCGCGCCGGCGAGTGGACCGGCTGGCGGCCGACCCAGTTCCTCGGCACCTCACCGCAGGGCAAGGTGCTCGGCATCATCGGCATGGGACGCATCGGCAAGGCGATGGCGAGGCGCTGCCACCTCTCCCTCGGCATGGAGGTGGTGTTCCACGACGCCTACCCGGTGGACGACCCCGGCGTCACGGCAAAGCAGCTCGAGACGGTCGAGGCGGTCCTCGAGGCGGCCGATTTCGTCTCGCTTCACGCCCCGGGCGGCGGCGACAACGTCCACCTCATCAACGCCGAGCGGCTGCGCCTCATGAAGCCCACCGCCTATCTGATCAACTCGGCCCGCGGCGACCTGATCGACGAGGCGGCGCTCGCGGAGGCGCTGCGCGAGGGCACCATCGCCGGCGCCGGCCTCGACGTGTTCGAGCGCGAGCCGCAGGTAACCGAGGCGCTGCGCTCGATGCCGAACGTCACCCTCCTCCCCCATCTCGGCAGCGCCACGACCGAAACGCGCGAGGCCATGGGAATGACGGTTCTGGAGAACCTCGTGGCGTTCTTCGAGGGGCGGGAGCCGCCCAACCGGGTGGCGTGAGCGCCGCCGGACTGCGCCCTACCCGATATACTTCCAGTAGGTGTCCTTCTTCGTGACGTAGCCGTCGCGGAACTCCCAGAGGTCGCAGCCGAGATAGGCGAAAGGCTCGCCGTCGGTCGGCGTGCCCCGTACGACCCACTCGGAGAGCGCCTTCTCGTCGTCGAAGATCCAGTGCCGCATCTCCTCCCAGCGCATGTCGGGGATCTCGTCGTAGCGGGTGCGCAGCACCTCGCCGATCTCTTGCTTGCCGCGGCAGCGGCGGCCTTCCGGGGCGTTGGGGCCGCGCGCCATCAGCCATTCGCAGTCGTCGACGAAGTGCGACAGGATCGCATCCACGTCGTGACGGTTGAAGCCGTCCTGGATCTCGTCGAGCAGCGCCTGCGTCACCTTGCGGGCCATGTGCGGACTCC
>JBEPXW010000385.1:0-2928 GCA_041641715.1 Pseudomonadota bacterium | reverse complement strand
TTCTCGGCCGTCGATGAGCAGACCCGGCGCAAGTTCCAGGAGGACCTGATCAAGCTCCGCGCTGTCGAGAAGAAGACTTTCCTTCTCGTCACGCACTCGATCGAGGAGGCGGTCTATCTCTCCGACCGGATCGTGCTGCTGTCGCCCCGGCCTGGCCGCGTCAGCCAGGTGGTCGACCCGGAGATACCGCGCGACGGCGATCCGGACGCGATCCGACGCGATCCGGCCTACCTCGATCTCGTCGACGAGATCTGGCGCGGGCTGCGCCACTACGTGGAGTGAGGCGATGACTCTCTACGGCATCCGCGTCCCGAAAATGGCGGCCCTTCTCGTCTGGGTCGTGCTTTGGGAGTTCGTCGGGCAGTTCGAGCTGCTGCTCCTGTTCCCGCCGTTCTCCGAGGTGATCGCCGCGCTCGATGACGTCATCCTGACGCCGAGCTTCGCCGAGGCGGCGCGGATCACCGCCTACAGCTACCTGATGGGTCTCCTTCTCGCGACGGTCCTCGGCATCGCGCTCGGGCTGCTGATGGGGCTCGCGAAGCCGGCGGACCGATTGCTGAACATGTGGGTCAACATCTTCCTCTCGGCGCCGCTCTCGGCGCTGGTCCCGGTGATCATGATCCTCTTCGGCATGGGCACGCCAACGGTCATCGTGACCGTCTTCATGTTCGCCGTCTGGATCATCGCGCTGGACACGCGGGCGGGGGTTCAGGACGTCTCGCCCTCGCTGCTCGAGATGGCGGAGTCCTTCGGCGCCTCGCGCTGGCAGCGGCTGAAGATCATCCTGCTCGCGGCGCTGCCCGAGATCCTTGCCGGGATCCGGCTGGGGGTGATCCGGGGCGTCAAGGGCGTGGTGATCGGCCAGCTGCTCGTGTCGATCATCGGGGTCGGGGCGCTGTTCTCGCTCTACTCGCAGAATTTCCTGATGGCGCATTTCTGGGCGCTGATCCTGATTCTGTTCGCCTTCGCGCTGGCGCTGGCCGAGCTGATCGGGCGGCTCGAAGGCCGGGTCGAGTACTACGCCGGCGCCAGGGCGTGAGGCTGCCCACCGGCGACGCTCGCCGAAAAGATGTTGACGATGAGGACTCTCCTGCGCATTCCGCCCGCCGGGCTGCATGTCGGCCCGTGCGGGGATCGCCTTGTTCGCAGGGAAAGCCAAATCCCCCGGATTGCGCCTGCGTAGCCGGGGGCAGGAGGCCTACTCGCCGAGCAGGGTGCGCAGGCGACGCTCGGAGACGGGCATCTTGTCCCCCGAGTGGAAAGCCCGCCAGAGATGCTCGCGCACCGTGCCGCGGTACTGGTCAGGCAGAGGCAGCGGCCTTCATAGCCGAGCCCGCGTCGCCTTCCGTTGCTGTCCGATCAGCTCCTGCCCGTCTGCTTCAACGGCACGTTCAATGAAGTGAGTCAAGGAGCGCCTGTGCCTCGCGCAGGTCACCGGACTGCAACCCCTCGGCAAACCACTCGAACACCGGCTCAAGACCGGCCGCCGCCTCGCCGTGCCGGCCGTGGTCGCGGAGCAGGCGCGCGAGGGACATCGCCGCGCGGAGCTCCCAGGACTTCGCTCGCTGCGCTGCCGCGATCGTGATCGCCTCGCGAAACACCTGCTCGGCGGCCGCGACGTCGGTGGGCCGAGCGAGCAGCATCAGTTCCCCTCTCAACCGGACGCATTCGGCCTCCATGTACCGATCTCCGGTCCCGCGGCAGTGCGCGATATTCTTCTCGTCAAGAGCCATGGCCTCGTCGACGCGACTGAGCCCGGAGAGGCCGCGGACGATCCAGCTTCGGAACATTGCATTGCAAACCCGCCCGCCGCTGGCATTCCAGAAGTCGTTGCCCTGCTTCGCCAGGGCGTATCCGGTCTCGAAGTCGCCGCGCTGCACGTGGGCGCCGCCGCGCCACTGCATGACGTTGACGGTCTCGGAGAACGTCCCGAGCGCCTCGTCTACCGAGATCCGTTCGGCCTCGTCGCAATGGGCGAGAAGGCGGTCCGGCTCGTTGAGGTAGATCAGGCTCGTCGCCCCTGCGGTCAGAGCAAACACGAGATTGAACGGGTGGCCGATCCGCCGGGCAAGCGCGATCGCCTCGTCCATGCGCTCGAGCGAGCGATCCGGATAGCCGCGGATCCAGTCGGCGAGGCTCCCGGCCCAGTGCTGGGCGAAGACCAGAGGGTCGTGGTTGGTGAGCGCGGTGAGCCGCGCGTGCCGATCCGGCTTGTAGATGGCTCGCAGGTGATCGGTATGGTGGACGGCGCGGGCGTAATCCGCTTCCCAGAAGTATTGGCAGCCGGCCGACATGTCGTAGACCGCCGGAAGGTCGGAATCCGGATCGTCGCGTGCCACGGCCGCGAGCTCGCGCAGCCATTCATGGGCGCGGGGGAAGTCGGTCCGTGTCTGGTAATGCACCCAGAGGCCCCAGAGGATCGAAATGAAGGCGTCCCGGTCGCCGAATGCGCGGGCCAAAGCGAAGCCCGGCTCGAAGGCCTCGGCCACGGACGGGTGCGCCCAGCCGAAGCTTGCCATGCGCGCGGTCCCGAGCGCCACGCGCAGGTCAAGCTCGAGGCGGTCGCGTTCCGCCGAGGGCTCGATCGAGCGGACTTCGCCGAGTCCCAGTTCCAAAGCGCCAACGGCCTCGGGCAGGGCGCTCGCCGCGAGCGATTGTCGCCCGGCGACAAGGTAGTGCCGGGCGCCTTCGGAGGGCCGCCCCGCGCTCGAGTAGTGCCGCGCCAGTTCGAGCGAGTCGGGCGTCTCGGTCCGCGCCAGCGCCGCCGCGACCTTTGCGTGCAGGGCCTGTCGTGCGCTGGTCAGGAGGCTCGCATAGGCCGCGTCCTGCACCAGGGCGTGCTTGAAGATAAAGCGGCCGCCCTCGCCGCCGCCACGCCGGAAGACGAGCTGGGCGGCGACGAGCTGCCCGAGCGCCTCGTCGAGTTCG
>JBEPXW010000384.1:0-2935 GCA_041641715.1 Pseudomonadota bacterium | reverse complement strand
CCGAAGATCCGCCGAATATGCCCTGCCCATGCCTCTACCCCCTCGTTTTCGGGCAGGGAATCAGATCGGCGCGCCCTTGGGAATCCCCCTCCCGAATCAGCGAACCCGGAACGTGCTCTAGCCGACCGCCAGGCCCCGCGCCCGTCTCGAGCCGCAGATCGCCATCCGCTCCACGGGTCCAGCTGGCCCTCGTGGATCGCTGAGCCGATGCCTGCTCTCGTGCAGGGGCGATCCGTCCGCATATCCGGCGCTTCCCGCCCCGGCGCTCTTTCGGGTCACCCCAACCAGGCCCGGATCCGCCCCGCGATGAGGGGCGCGATACGGGCGGCCTCGTCGAGCCGCTCGGCCGGGGCGAAGGCTTCGACCTCGCCGGCGAAGCGGCGGACGACGCCGCGCCCGACCATGGCCTCGATCAGTCGCTCGCCCTCGCGATCGGGGTCGGGCAGGGGCTCGAGATCGAGGGCGTAGACGGGCCGGCGCGTCAGGCACACCTCGCTCAGCATGGTGACCGAGTCGGGCGTCACCGCGAAGGCCCCGGCGCGGCCGAGCAGCGCGCGGTACTTGCCCGTGGCCTCGCGCCCGTGAACCACCGCCGGCGTCCCGGCAAGCGCCTCGCGCGCCATCGCCTCGGTCTTCTCCGACGTCCGGCGCGAGAGCACCGCCTCGACCCGCCAATCGCCTGCCCGTGCGACCTCGGCGATCCGCGCCATCGCCCAGGCGAAGCGCTCGCCGTCGAGTGCGAAATCCTTGTTCTCGCCGCCGATGAGCACGGCGAGGAGGTTTTCGTCGCGCCCCTCCACCGCCTCCGCCCCGAAGCGGCGGGCGAGCGCGCCGATGATCGGGATCTCCACGAGCGTCACCCGGTCCCCGAACCGCGCGCGACGACGCTGCCATTTCGGCAAACTCGCCTCATTCATTACGGCGAGGTCGACTGTCTCAAGGTAGTTGATCGGCGGCCCGACCGAGATCACGAAGAGCCGCGCCCCGAGCCGCCAACGCAGCGCCTTGGCGGCGTATTCCGAGGACCGCCCGCTGATCACCAACACCAGCCGCCCCGCCGGCGCCGCGGGCAGGAGCGCGAGGCTGTGCGCCCAGCCCCTTACCCGCTGCACCAGCTTCCTCGCCTTGCGGTGGCGCAGGTTGAAGCCGGGGATGCGCGCCACCCGCGCCGGCTCGACCCCCAGCGCATCCGTCAGCGCGATGCACTGGTTAAGGTGCCCGATCTTGTCGGTGGTCGCGACCCACAGCGTCGCACCGCCGAGACCTTCGCCGGCGCGCGCCTCCGATGCCTCGGCGGAGCACATTCAAGCCGCCGCGCGCACCTCACCGAGCACCTCGTCCACTGGCGGCACGCGCTCGACCACCTCGAGCGCGTCGGGGCGGACGTGGTTCTGCGCCATTTCCGCCTCGAGCATCTCGCGTGTAAGCTCGCCGGCGTCCAGGCACTCCTTGACGAGGGCGAAGAAGAACTGCTCCTGACGCGGATCGGGGTGCGGCAGGTAGGTGCCCTTCTTGCGGTAGCCGCTGATACCGAGCGCGCGCATGAACCAGGGCGGGCGGTTCATGAAATCGATCGGCAGGCCCGTCTTCCAGGGCTGGGTGCGGCGCTTGGTGTTGTGGATGAGGCGCGTGTCGGGGCCGAGCCGGTCGAAGTCGTTCCAGTACGACTCGAGGTGGCCGATCGAGCCCTCGGGCTCGCGCCTCAGCTCGATCCAGTCCTCGTAGTCCAGCTTGCCGGCGAACATGTCCTCGAACTGCTGGCGCACGTTCCAGTGGGTGAGCTTGGCACAGTCCATGAGCATGACGCTGGAGGCGACATAGCCCGTCTTGCCCTTGTGGCCCGGGCGCGGCTTGGCGAAAACCGCCTTGCCTTCCATGTCGCGCTCGAAGAGCTCGTTGATGTCGCCGACGGCGAAGACGTCCGGGTCGACCACGACGGCGCGGCCCTCGTAGCCCATAAGCTCCGGCGGCATGAAGCGCACGGGGGTGAAGGACTGGAGGTCGGAATTGTCCCAGACCCGCCAGTTGCCGCCGCGCAGGAACTTGCGGCCCTGGAACTCGGCGAAGAAGGGGAAATCCTCCTGGCTGGTGATGCGGACGTCGAAGGCGTCCGGATTCGCCGAGTTGCGCTTCAGCGAGCGACGACCGACGATGGCGCCGACCATCTGCTTCGCATTCGTATGGATGAAAACGGTGCTCTTCACGGCCAGAAGCCCCCTGAAACTGGAACGGCGCGGACCATACTGCCGGCCGCCGGGGCTGTCCAGCGGGCGGAATGCCGCGCTCGGAGCGGCGTGTTTGCTTGCGCGGCGGAGCCCTTCCCGGCTAGGGGGAGCGGCGTGACCGTCGCACGGGGCCGATGCACCGCATGATCGCCGAAAACGCCGGGACGGAGACGGCCGGGCACCCCCGCGTCTGGGCGCTGCTGGGCCATCGCGCCGGCGACAACGCCCAGGTCGAGGCGCTGGCCGAGGGGCTCGGGGAGGCGCTCGGCTGGCCGTGCGAGCGCAAGCGCCTCGCCTGGCGTCGGCGGCGCATCGGCTGGACACCGCTCTACGGACGCATGGGGCCTTCCCTCGCGCCGCTCGCGCCCGCGGTGCGGGCGGAGATCGCGCCGCCCTGGCCCGACCTCGTGCTCTCGGTCGGCTGGCGCAGCGTCCCCGTCGCGCGCTGGGTCGCGCGGGAGTCGGGAGCCCGGCTCGTCCATATCGGCCGCCCGCGTGCACCGCTCGACGCCTTCGACCTCGTGCTGACGACGCCGCAATACAACCTGCCGGAGGCACCGAACGTCGTCCGCCTCGACGGCCCCCTGACCCGCCTCTCGCCCGGGCGGCTGGCCGAGGCGGCGGAGGCATGGGCGGCGCGGCTCGACCCTCTGCCGCGGCCGCGGATCGCGCTTCTCGTCGGCGGGGACGCACCGCCGCTCAGGCTCACG
>JBEPXW010000383.1:0-2936 GCA_041641715.1 Pseudomonadota bacterium | reverse complement strand
GACGGTCGCGCCCGGCCGAGCGTCGCCTCGACGCCGTGGAGCGCCGCCAGCAGCGCCTCCGGCGCCAGCGCCGTCTCGACCTGCGCGGCGCCATTGACGAAGTCCGGCCCCGAGCCCGGCGGGTGCGCCGGCGTGCGGTACCAGCGGCTTCGCCGGTCGAGGGTGACCCCGCCGGTCTCCCCGACGAGCGCCAGCGCGCGTTCGAGGGTCTCGGCAAGGCTGCGACCATCCGACGCGACATTGGCGCCGAGCGCGATCAGTGCAGATGCCATGTTTCTGTCATGAGACGGATGGACACGGCGCGCAAGGGCGCATAAGTGTCGGCTCGCCTAGGGTCCCGCCCTCTGGTAAGGTCGATCAACCGGGTGGACGGGGGACAACCACCACCGGAGCAAATTGGGGAACGCATGTTTTACCGGGACGAGCGCCTGGCGCTCTTTATAGACGGATCGAATCTCTACGCGGCCACGAAGGCTCTTGGTTTCGACATCGACTACAAATTGCTGCGCAGCGAGTTCATGCGCCGCGGCAAGATGGTCCGCGCCTTCTACTACACGGCGCTGGTCGAGAACGAGGAATACTCGCCGATCCGCCCCCTCGTCGACTGGCTCGACTACAACGGCTTCACCCTGGTTACGAAGCCGGCCAAGGAGTTCGTCGATTCGACCGGCCGGCGCAAGATCAAGGGCAACATGGACATCGAGCTCGCCATCGACGCCATGGAGATGGCCGACCATGTCGAGCACATCGTGCTTTTCTCCGGGGACGGCGACTTCCGTCCGCTCGTCGGCGCGCTGCAGCGCAAGGGGGTGCGGGTCTCGGTGGTCTCGACGATCCGCTCGAGCCCGCCGATGATCGCGGACGACCTGCGTCGCCAGGCCGACAACTTCATCGAGCTCGAGGAGCTGCGCGACGTGATTGGCCGCCCGCCGCGCCAGGAGCGCGTGGAGGAGCAGGTCGCCGCCAACGACGAGTGAGCGCGCGGGCGTGAGCCTCCCGGACCCGCGCGGGGCGGCGGAGCCGTCCCGCGACTGCGCCTTCTGCAAGCGCCTCGTCGCCTACCGCGCGGCGAACCGCGCCGCGCACCCCGACTGGTGGAACGCGCCCGTGCCGAGCTTCGGCGATCCGGAGGCGCGCCTCCTGGTTGTCGGCCTCGCCCCCGGCGTGGCCGGCGCCAACCGCACCGGGCGCCCCTTCACCGGCGATTTCGCCGGTGAGCTCCTCTACGGCACGCTGGCAAAATACGGCTTCGCCCGCGGCACCTTTCGCGCCCGCCCTGACGACGGCCTCGCGCTCACCGGCGCCATGGTCACCAATGCCGTGCGCTGCGTGCCGCCGCAGAACAAGCCGGTGGGCGCGGAGGTCGCCGCCTGTCGCCCCTATCTCGCGGCCCGCATCGCCGCGCTGCCGCGCCTGAGGCACATCGTGACGCTGGGCAAGATCGCCCACGACTCTTGCGTCCGCGCGCTCGGCGGCCGGGTGGCCTCGCACCCCTTCGGCCATGGCGCGATGACGCGAATCGGCGACCTTGCCATCCACGCCAGCTATCACTGCTCGCGCTACAACACGAACACCGGTCGCCTCACACCCGCGATGTTCGAGGCGGTCTTCCGGGCGGTCCGGCAGGAGCTCGACGCGCCGCAATCGTGACCGCCGGAGTTCCTGGCCGCTCCGCGGGCCGACGTTCTACCGGCGGGAGCGCGTGGCGACCGCGCGACGCGCCAAATGGCGGGCCAGGCGCAGCGGGGCCGACGCCCGCCACAAACGCCGGCGCAGGCGGCCCGGCAACGGGATGCGATGACCCATCCCCTCGCGGGCGGCGATCTGGCAGGGAATGCACCAGCCGCAGGGGCGGCCTCGCTGGTCGGGGTTGAGGCAGAACCAGGTCCGGTCCATGACGCCGACGAACCCGGCGGCGCGCGCACGCTCGGCCATGTCGGGCTTGGTCAGCGCGATGACGGGAAAGCTGAAGCTCCCGAAGACATCGCGCAGATCGGCGGGCGCGGAGGCGGCGATCGAGGCCGTCCCGTCGCGGCTCTCGATATTCTCGATCAACAATTCGGTCAGGGGTGCCGCGTGCTCCTCCCGGTGAATGGCCATCTCGATGCCCGAGAGGTCTTCCGCGGCGGCAAGTCGGGCCAGCCACTCGTACTGTGCCCCGACATGCAACCTCTTCCGAAGGCTCCGGAATGATCGGCTGATCTGCGGGCACTCCGGGATATGGTCGACGTCGACCGCACGCGTCGGCGCGATGAGCGCGGCGGCCCGCGGCCATCGCTCCGCAATCGCGTGCCGGAGCCGGTCCATCGTCTCGATCTCGAGCGGCGCCGTCCGGCGCCCGGGGTCGACCACGTAGACGGGCGCGACCCGCTTTTCCCCGACCAGCACCAGTTCGAGGACCCGATAGGTCGAGTCCCAGCCCCCCGTCCAGAAAATGCGCACCGGCTCCTCGGCCATACCGGCAGGACTCTATTCGGCCGGCGCCTGGCCCGCCACCCCACCCGAGCGCCGACAGCTGCCGTCCGGGCCGCGTGCCGCCTGACTACTCTCGGGCACTTCTCGCGCGAGCGCCGGCCAGCTCCCCGGCGCCCGCCGTCAGATTGGCTCGTCGCGCCAGTCCCGGTCGCCCTCGCGCTCGATCGCCTTGGAGACCACCGCGTGCATGTAGGCGCGCAGCACCCCGTTCATGTGCGGCTGATAGCCCCGGCCGAGCTCGCGGTACCAGGACACCATGTCGGCGTCGAGCGCCAACGTGAGCTTGACCTTCGTCGGAGTGACCGGGCGTTTCTTGTGCAGGCGCCGCCAGCCGAGCGGAATGGTGCGGTACAGCAGCATCATGCACTCCCACTGCTGCTCCAGCGCTTCGAGCTCGGCGATCGCTTTGCGAGATCGCGCTCCTCGGCCTCGGTGCGTTTGCGGTCCGCCGACATGCCATG
>JBEPXW010000382.1:0-2946 GCA_041641715.1 Pseudomonadota bacterium | reverse complement strand
CGATGCTCTCCATCGCGGTGCTGGGCCTCCTCTTGAACATCGCCGCCTTCCTCGTGCTGCATGGCGGCGACCGCGAGAACCTGAACATCCGCGGTGCCGCACTTCATGTGCTTGGCGACCTGCTCGGTTCGGTTGCCGCCATCGTGGCGGCGCTGGTGATCCTCTGGACCGGCTGGACATCAGCCGACCCGCTGCTCTCGGTGCTGATGGTGGCACTGATCCTCGGCGCTGCCTGGCGGGTGGTGCGGGATTCAGGCCGGATCCTGCTCGAGGCCGCGCCGCCCGACCAGGACGCGCGCGCGATCGCCGCTGATCTCGGGGCCTTGCCCGGCATCGCCCTGGTGCATCACGTTCACCTCTGGTCCATCAGCGAGAATCGGCCGATGATCACGCTGCAGGCTGAGCTCGAGGCCGGAACCGATGCGGAGGCGGCCCGCCGTGCGATGCGCGAGCGCCTCAAACAGCACCACGGCATCGACCACGCCACCATCGAGATCGAGCCGCCCGGCGCCTCCTCGCGCCCGGAGCCAACGGGACAGGAATCATGAGCCACAGGACACTCGACGACCTCGACCTCGCGGAGAAGCGCGTGCTGGTGCGCGTCGACATCAACGTCCCCGTCAAGGACGGCCGCGTGACCGACGACACACGCATCCGCCTGATCGCGCCGACGATCCGCGAGATCCTCGAGAAGGGCGGACGGCCCATCCTCCTGGCGCATTTCGGTCGGCCGAAGGGCAAGTCCGTGCCTGAGATGTCGCTCGAGGTCACGGTGCCAGCTCTCGAGGCGGCGCTCGGCGTGCCCGTGCGCTTCGCGCAGGACTGTGTCGGCGAGGAGGTCGAAAAGGCCGCTGCCGATCTGCCAGCCGGCGAGGTGCTGGTCTGCGAGAACACGCGCTTTCACGCGGGCGAGGAGGCGAACGACCCGGACTTCGCCGCGGCGCTTGCCCGGCTCGGCGACGTCTACGTCAACGACGCCTTCTCCGCGGCGCACCGGGCGCATGCCTCGACCGAGGGCGTGGCGCGGCTCATGCCCGCGGCGGCCGGCCGGCTGATGGAGGCGGAGATCCGCGCGTTGGAGAAGGCGCTCGAGAACCCGGAGCGGCCGGTGATCGCGGTCGTCGGAGGGGCCAAGGTCTCGACCAAGATCGACCTGCTCAGCAACCTCATCGGGAAGGTGGACCAAATCGTCATCGGCGGCGGCATGGCGAACACCTTCCTCGCCGCCCAGGGTGTCGACGTAGGCCACTCGCTCTCCGAGGCCGAACTCGCCGGGACGGCGCGCGAGATCATGGCGAAGGCGGACTCGGCGGGCTGCGAGCTCGTCCTGCCCCGCGACGTCGTCGTCGCGCGCGAGCTCGAAGCCGGCGCGCCGAGCGAGGTCGTCGCGGCAAACGCCTGCCCAGCGGACGCGATGATCCTCGACCTAGGGCCTGAGTCGATCGAGGACATCAAGGCCCGATTCAAGGAGGCGCGGACTCTGCTCTGGAACGGGCCGCTCGGCGCCTTCGAGGTCGAGCCCTTCGACCGCGCAACCGAGGCGGCGGCGCGGGCGGCGGCCGAGCTGACCGACGCGGGCCGCTTGCTGACCGTGGCCGGCGGCGGCGACACCGTGGCGGCGCTCAACGCGGCCGGCGTGGCGGACCGTTTCAGCTATGTCTCGAGCGCCGGCGGCGCCTTCCTCGAGTGGCTTGAGGGCAAGACGCTGCCGGGTGTGGCAGCGCTCGCCGCCAACTGACGGCCCTCCGGCGCTCCCTGCCGGACGCCAATTCGCGGTGTCGCCGAGGCATCTCGGCGGCAGCGATGCGAAGGCGCAACCGGCATTGGCCTCCATGACCCCCGTGCAAAAGACCGGAAACACGTCGGGCAGCCTCCGCGATCGACCGTTTTCCTTGGTCGTGCTTTCGGCGTGCTGCGGTATGGCTTTGGTCGTGCCTTGCTAGTGCCGCTGAGGCGGGTTTGGGGGTAGGAACCGTGTCGCCTGGCACCGCCGGCGAGGTGCGGACGAGGGAAATACACCCGTTCCGCAAACAAAACCCGCGATTAATTGACTCAATTTGAATCATTTTGATATTACATTTCCGAATAACTCACAGTTTATTCATTATTTATAAGTCCTGTTTTTACTGCTTTGGGGGTATTGAGAGCCACTGACCGCGACAAGGCACGGCTCCACCCTGAAGGATAGATCCCAATGCTGCGAACCGCGCTTCTGAGCCTCGCCCTGCTGGCGAGCGCCTGTTCGACGACGCTCTATACCGAGGACGAGGAGAGTGTGAGGATTCATTTCGGCGGCGGCGGCCAACTCGATGCCGCCAAGGCCACGTACGACAGGATCGCCGCCACCGGCAAGCCTGTGATCATCGATGGCCAGGTCATCTCGGCGGACGCCTTCTACGCGTTCTCACTCCCCAACGCCTGCTACACCGAGAACGCGATCTTCTCGCCCCATGCGGTGAGCTATCTGGGCCTCATTCCGTCGCGGGCGTACACGCGGCAGATGGCCGAGAAGCTCCCTGAGCCGCTCGAGAAGTGGTTCAAGGGGAACGTCGCCTATTACGACTGGATCGGCTTTGGCTATGTAGAGTACGACGAGTTGCGCGAGATCTGGCCCGAAGGCGCCTGCGGCGCCGAGGCGATCGCCATGACCATGGAATGAGAGCCAGGTCGCGAGCCGGACAGGAAAGACGCTCCTTCCTGCGCTCGCGTTTCGGCCAGCGATGTCATGGCCGCTTGACCGGGCCCTGCCGACTGCCCGGTGCGCGGCAGGCTTGACCCTCAGCCGCACTCTCCTCTATTCGGCTCGAAATCCTGCCCAGTGCCATACCGGAGTCCCCGACATGAAAGCCACGCGCGCCGTCCAGAAGATCCTGTCGAACTACGACGGCGAGCCCCCGGGCGTGAAGGCGAAGCTCTGCCAGATGCTGATGAACGGGCGCCTGGGCG
>JBEPXW010000381.1:0-2953 GCA_041641715.1 Pseudomonadota bacterium | reverse complement strand
GATCACGTCGCCGACCGCCCCGCCGGCTCCGCCCGTGCGCGGCATGCCGAGCCGCGCACGAATGTCGCCGAGCTCGCGCTCGATCGATGCGAGACGCTGGCGCAGCTCCTCGGCCGAGGCGCCGGAGACGCCCTGGGCCTCGGCAGAAACCGTCGCCAGAAGGGACGCCAAGAAAAGAGCCACCACCACGCCCGGCCATGTGATGCGCCTCAGCATGTCTTCCTCCTCAAAGGATCCCGCCGGCGACACCTAGAGCCACCGGCGGCGCGCTCGCGTGTCCGCGCAGCGGCGCGGATCAGCTCGTGGGCCCGCGGGCCACCACTGTCACCGCGCGCCGGTTCTGCGACCAGCAGCTCTCGTCGGAGCAGAGCGCCACCGGGCGCTCCTTGCCGTAGCTGACCGTGCGCAGCCGGCTGGCGTCGACGCCCTGCCCGACCAGGAAGTTGCGCGCCGAGTTGGCGCGCCGGGCGCCGAGGGCGAGGTTGTACTCGCGCGTGCCGCGCTCGTCCGCGTGGCCCTCGATCACGCCCGTCGTGCCGGGATTTGCGGCGAACCACTCGGCCTGCTTGGCCAGCGTCGCCTGCGCCTCCGCCGAGAGGTCGTGACGGTCGGTCGCGAAGAAAACGCGGTCGCCGACGACGACGTTGAAGTACTCGACCGTGTCCGGCGCCGGCATGCCGCTTTGCTCGACGCCCGCGCTGGTCCCGCTGCCGGCCGTCGCCGACGGATCGGCCGCCTCGTCCGGGCCGTCGTCCGAGCATCCCGCGAGCAGCATCGCCGCCCCCAGGAGCGCTATCGTGAAGCTCTTCATCCGGATATCTCCTTGCCTGCTCATCGCCTGCGTCCTGCCTGCCCCGGGCCTCGTGTTGTCGTTTCCGGCCCGTCTCCTCACCGGCCCGCAGTATCCACGCGGGCCGGGCCTTCCGCAAGGCCGCCGCCTGCCGGCGGCCCCTGCCGCGCCGCTATTCGCGCAGCGGCGACCATGCCGGGTCAGAGGCCCCGTTCGGGGTCTCGATGACCCTGAGATTGCGCCCGGAGATGTCGACGCTCATGAGCTGCGACCGGCCCTCGGTCCCCGGCTGCACGCGGAAGAACGCGATCACGCGGCCGTTCGGCGAGAAGGTTGGCCCCTCGTCGAGGAAGCTGGAGGTCAGGAGCCGCTCTTCCGAGCCGTCGGTGCGCATGACGCCGATGTGGAACCGCCCGCCAAGGATCTTGGTGAACGCCACCCGGTCGCCGCGCGGCGACCAGACGGGCGTGGCGTAGTTGCCCTGCCCGAAGCTGATCCGCTGCGCCGACCCGCCGCGCACGGGCATGATGTAAAGTTGCTGGCTGCCGCCCCGGTCCGACTCGAAGACGAGCCGGTTGCCGTCCGGCGAGAACGAGGCGGAGGTGTCGATCGCCGGGTTCTCCGTCAGCCGCATGATCTGCCGGTCGGCGAGCCGCATGAGATAGAGGTCTGTGTTGCCGTCGCGGCTGAGCGACATCACCACCATCGAGCCGTCGGGCGAGAAGCGCGGAGCGAAGGTCATGCCCGGGAAGGTGCCGAGCCGCTCGCGCTGGCCGGTGTCGAGGTTCAGCAGATAGACCTGCGGCTCGCCGGTGTCGTAGGAGATGTAGAGCAGCGACTGGTCGTTCGGCGCGAAGCGCGGTGTCAGCACCAGCCCGTCGGCGCCGGGGACGAAGCGCCGGTTGGCGCCGTCCTGGTCCATGATGGCGAGGCGCTTGCGGCGGTCGCCTTTCGGGCCGGTCTCGTCGATGAAGGCGATGCGGCTGTCGAAATAGGGGCCTTCACCGGTCAGCTTTGTGTAGACGCCGTCGGCCACCTTGTGCGCGATGCGCCGCCAGGTGGCGGGGTCGGCGAGGAACTGCAGCCCCTCGAGCTGCGTCTCGGCCGCGGTATCGAAGAGGCGGAACTGCACCACGAGGCGCCCGTCATCGGCCCGGCTGACGCGGCCCGTCACCAGCGCGTCGGCGTTGATCGTGCGCCAGTCCGCATAGGCGGGGACGCTGTCGAAGCTGGCGATCTCGCCGATATGCGCCGCGCGCGGGATCACCCGGAAGAGGCCCGAGCGCTCGAGGTCGGCCTGCATTACCGAGACGATGTCGCCGGCGGTGCCGGCGAGGTCGGGGCTCGCGGTCTCGAAGGGCGCCACCGCGACCGGAATCGGCTCGAACTGCCCGCCGGCGACGGTGATCTCGAGCGGGCCCTGTTGCGCCTCCGCACGGCCTGCGACGAGCACCGCGGCCAGCATGAGCGCCAGGGTCAGCGTGACGCGGCCGGTGAGCCGCGCCAGGCAGGCAGCCATCGTGATTTCCGTCATGATGAGAACCCGATTTCCTCCGGTGTGAAGGTGACGTGGATTCGCCTCCAGCCCTCGTACTTGTCCGGGGGAAGTTTGGCGAACTCGCCGGCGTTCCCGGCCTTGAGGAGCGCGCGGCGCCCGGCCTGCCAGAGCGCGCTCTGCGCGCCCTCGTCGCCGCCCGAGGCCCGGAGCAGGTCCGGCCCGTCGAGGATGCGCGCGTCGGGGCCGAGCTCGATGGCGATGGTGACCTGGAGCGACCGGTCCGACCGGTTGCCGTTGTAGACGAAGTATTGCTTGATGCCGAGCCTGAGCGCGTCCCTCTCGCCGCGAGTGATCGTCGCGGCGAACTGCGCGGTCGAGCCGCCGGCGTCCCGCTCGGGCTCCGGCCCCTCGGCCAGTACGTAGGCGAGCAGCATGGTGGCGTCGGTGGGGGTGATGGCTCCGGTCGCATCGACGTTGCCGCGCACGAAGCGCTGGGGCGGATCGGTGTGGCCGATGCGGTGGACCGAGCTGGCCGTCGTGAACCACAGGGATCCGTCCGGTGCCATGTCGAGGGCGAAGAGAGGGCCCAGCTCCTCCTGATCCAGGAAGACCTCCTCGGAGACGACCCGGGTCCCCTCCGGGTCGAGCTGCAGCCGTCGGATGCG
>JBEPXW010000380.1:0-2954 GCA_041641715.1 Pseudomonadota bacterium | reverse complement strand
GTGACGAGAATGTGGGCGATCCGCTCGCCCGGCTCCAGCGCGGCGCGGATCGCGGCATGGTGCTCGCCCCCGGCCGGGCCGGGGTCGATCAGCGCCACCGCGCCCTCGCCGACGAGGTAGCTGCGCGTGCCGGTGAAGGTCATCGGCGAGGGGTTCCTGGCGGTCACCCGGCGGATGCGCGGCGCGCCCTCGGGCGCCATCTCCTCGGCGACGCCGTACTGCACATGGGTGTCGCGGTCGAACGGGTCTTGCAACTTGCACGCCCTCCCCGGGGCCCATAGCTTTGCGCGACCATGCGGGCGCTCACCAAACCCTTCAGGCGGCACCTCAAGCGCTACCTGCCGAAGAGCCTGTTCGGCCGGGCGCTCCTGATCGTGCTGGTGCCGATCCTGGTGCTCCAGGCGGTCGCCGCCGGCCTGTTCGTCCAGCGCCATTACGACCGCATCACCGAGCGCATGGCAAGCTCGGTCACGCACGAGCTGAACTACGCCATCAGCCGCGTCGAGGAGGCCGGCTCGATCGAGGAGGCGCGCGCCGCGATCGCCGAGATGTCGCGGCAGTTCGACATGGAGATGGGCCTCGACGAGGGCGCGACCGTCGAGTCGCGCATCCTGCGCAACTTCTACGACGTCACCGGCGGCATCATCCACGAGACCTTCAAGGACCAGGTGCGCCGGCCGCTCTCGCTCGACCTCGTGAGCCTGCGGAAGTACGCCGACGCCCGGATCGTCACCACCAAGGGCGTGCTGCGCGTGCTGGTGCCGCGCGGCCGGCTGAACCCGTCCAATCCCCACCAGCTGCTGATCTGGACGACGCTCACGGCGATCCTGCTGTCCGTCGTCGCGGTGCTGTTCCTCAGGAACCAGATCCGCCCGATCCGCGAGCTCGCCGGCGCCGCCTCGGCCTTCGGCCGGGGCCTCAGCGTGTCGTTCAGGCCCGCCGGCGCCATGGAGGTGCGCAGCGCCGGCGCCGCCTTCGTCAACATGCGCGCCCGCATCGAGCGCCAGATCGAGCAGCGCACGCGCATGCTCTCGGGCGTCAGCCATGACCTGCGCACGCCGCTCACGCGCATGAAGCTGGCGCTGGCGGTCGCCGAGGACACGCCCGAGATGCGCGAGATCGCCCGCGACGTCGAGGAGATGGAGCACATGCTCGACGCCTTCCTCGACTTCGCCCGCGGCGAAGGCGGCGAGCCGGCCGAGCCGGTCGACCCGGTGGCGCTGGCCGAGGAGATCGCCGCCGACGCCCGCCGGCGCGGCGTCGAGCTCATGCTCTACAGCCAGCTCGAGACCCCGGACGCGCGCACCATCGAGCTCCGCCGCGGCGCCCTGAAGCGCTGCCTCACCAACCTTGTCGAGAACGCCGCGTCCTACGGCGCGCAGGTGGCACTCTCGACCCGGGTCACGCGCCATTTCCTCGAGTTCGCGGTCGAGGACGACGGCCCCGGCATCCCCGAGGACCAGCGCGAGACCGTCCTGAAGCCCTTCACCCGGCTCGACGAGGCGCGCGGACAGAACATCGCCACGGGCGTCGGCCTCGGCCTCTCCATCGCCCAGGACGTGGCCCGCAGCCACGGCGGCGCGCTGGTGCTCGACGAGAGCCCCCGCCTGGGCGGGCTGCGGGCAACGGTGTCCTTGCCGCGCTGAGCGTGCCCGGAAGGTTGTTCCGAACGCCCGAGGGCCGTTGCGCAGACCGTGCCTTCGAAGGCCCGATCCGCCGCCGATCCCCAGAATGAACCTGTCTGGATGACGCCGCGTCCAACGGGCAGTGACGGCAATGCCGCCGGAGCATGCATCAGAGGACAGGCAGATGAGGACCATCCTGAACATGGCGACGGCCTTCGCGACCATTCTTGCCCTTTCCGGCGAGGCCGCAGCGCTCGGCAACTTCGCGCCGGTCAAGCCCTTGGTCCATCCGCGGGTGACCCGGCCGGCGATCATGCCCGCGCCGCACGTCAACCGGCTGACAAGAAAGCCAGACGCGCCGGCCGAGGAGGGGACGGGAAGCGAAGACGAGAGCCATACGAAGCCTGATCGGACGGCTGACAACGACAGCCCGGCCGCACGGACGGCACCGCTGCTCCCCGAGACAATCGTCGCGTCCGAGGCGGCACCCGAAGTGGTGCGGCGTCCGCGGCTCCGCGCGCCGCTCCCGCCGTCGAGGCCCGAAGGCCTTGCCGACGCCGGGACGCGCCACGAGCCGCCAACGGACGCGGGCGGTGGCCCGGGGGCCGCGCCCGAAGACGGGCGGCATATCCACGACCGTCTCCGCGATGCCTTTCCCCATGAGGCGATCACCGCCATGCGGGACCTGCACGAGTGGCTCGCCGGCCGCAACGCCGTCGACCGTGATGCGCTGGGCGGCGGCAGCGACGGCGGGGGCAGCCTCTCGGACTGGAGAACGAGGATTGACCACGACCGCCGCTCGTCCGAGGGCGCCATCGCGCGCGCAACGCGAGGCGCCTTTGACGCCCACGATGTCCAGGAAGCGGCGGCCAGCCACGATGGCGACGACGGTTTCAGGCCTCCACGCCGGAGCTCCCCCAGTCTCGGCCGGCCGGGACGCTACGGCAGCGGATTGCGCCGGGGCGCACCCGCGAACCAGGACGGCCCTTCGGACGACGGGGGCGGAATGCAATCCGAACGGACGTCCTGCGGGCGCAACTGCGTCAAGTGGCGCGAGCACCACGCCGACGGCAGCACCACGACCGGTGTGGATCGATGGTTCCCGGCATCGGGTAACACCTCGGACGACGGAGATCCGATGAACGGAAACGAGGGCAAGGGCGTGATGTACACCGAGGCCGAGACGCGTCATCCGAATGGCTCACGGACACGCAACGAGACCTGGGGCGCCTTCGACGCGGAAGGCAACTATACGGAGCTGAGCCAATCCGAGACGCATGTCGGCCGTGAGGACGAGAACGGGGTCGTCCACCTGCCGCCTCAGACCTC
>JBEPXW010000379.1:0-2955 GCA_041641715.1 Pseudomonadota bacterium | reverse complement strand
GCTCGGCCCAGGCGATGCCGGCGGCGAGGCGGTCGAGCGAGACCTCGTAGAGCCCGCCCTCCGGCGCCCGCTGCGGGTTGCGGGCGTAGGCCCGGCGGTCCATCGCCGAGAGGATCAGCCGGTCGCTCGCCGGCACGCGCGCCATGTCCTCGACGCCGACGACCGCGTCGCCCGTCTCCGTGTCCTTCAGCGTCACCCGCTCGCACTCGTCGGCCGCGAAGCGCGCCGGCAGCGCCGTCGGCGGCCGGAACAGCCAGAAGACCGGCAGCGAGAGGACGACGACGACCAGCACGGCCGACAGGACGCCCCGCCTCACGGAGCGGCCCCGGCCGGCGCGGGGCTGCGGTAGCCCCACTTGGCAATCCAGGGCCCGAGGCGGCGCGCCACCATGCTCCCGGCCTCACGGTCGCCGCGGAGCGTGTTCTTCCGGAAGCCGCGCACCGCGTCGAGATGGGCGCGGTAGGCGGGCAGGGCGGCCTCGAAGCCCTCGAGGCCGAGCGCGCCGTGGATCCGCTCGAGCGCGGCGATGGGCTCGCGGTCGAGGAACTCGTATGAAAGCTCGACGAGGTCGGGATCGTCCCAGTCCGCGGTCTCGGCCTCGAAGCGCTCCATCATGCGGGTGTAGACGCGCAGGATCGTGGCGTCGAGGTCGAGATCCGACGGGATCTCCTGCAGCGCCATGACCCTCAGCAACTGATCGTAGAAATGTCTCATGGACAGAAAGACTTCGTAGGGATTCCGGTGAATGTGTATGAACTTCGCGCCCGGAAACATGGCCCTGAGCATCGCGGGCCGCGCGGTGTAGACCGGGTTCTTGATCAGGAGCCGCCGGCCCTGGAGCAGCAACAGCTTGCGCATGAAATAGATGCAGCGCGCCTGCCACGCCGCCACCTCTTCCGGCCCGCAGCCGTCGAGAAACACCCCGCGGTCGATCAGCCGATCGAAGGCGCGCGGGAAATAGAGCCCGTGATAGAAGGAGAGCGGCGACATGTTCGCCAGCGCGATCTCGTCCTCCTGCGGGCTGGTCGGCGTGACGGGCAGGCGGTCGACGTAGCGCGTCTCGGGCAGCAGGCGCTCGAGCAGCGGGCGCAGCGCGCGCGCCAGCCCGAACATGTCCCAGGGTAGCCCGGCGGCGAGCGGCGGCACGTAGCCGAAGCCGCCCCGGCTCATCAGGTTGTAGAGATGGGTGGTGCCGCTCCGCCAGTGGCCGAGGATGAAGACCGGCGGCGGCATCTCCTCCGCCGGCGGCAGGCGCCGCGCGATCAGCGCCCGCTCAAGCGCCGAGAAGGGCGTGCGCGCCAGCGCCCCGGCCCAGATCCCGAGCGCGGCGAGGCGAGCGTCCGCGCCCCCGCCGTCGCGGAAGACCCTCGCAAGCGTGCCGACATCCGCACCCGTGAGCGGGTGTGCCATGACCGGGACCGTTCCCTGCCTGCCGCGCCGTGCCGGCGCGCGGCGGAGCCTAGCCGCGCGCGGGCCCCTGTACAACGCCGCGCGACACCGGGCGGTTCCGGGCGTCGCGGCGCTAGAGCCGGTACTTGAGCTGGATCGCGCCGATCAGCTGGCCCTCGGGCTGGGTCTCGAACTCCTCGCTCAGCCAGTTGAGCGAGAAGCCGACGCCGACGCTCCCGTACTCGAGCAGCACGCCGGTCCGGGCCCTATAGACGAGCTCGCTGCGGTTCACCTCTGGCCAGTCCGCCGCGAAGCCGCCGTCGAGGAAGGCGTCCCAGGCCACGTAGCCGACGTCGCCGCCGATAAAGGCCGTCCAGTGAAAGCCCTCGCGGCGCACGGAGTCGCCCGCGATCACCGCGCCCGTGGCGAGGTCGCTGCCCCAGGTCCGCCCCTCGAGCGCCGAGCCGACGAACATGTCGGCCCCGGCGCGGAGGCTGACCTCGCGCATGCCCAGCGAGCCCTGCACGAAGGGGGCGATCTCGACGTCGCGCCCCTCGCCGGGCCGGTGCAGCCGCCAGGTCCGCCGCCCCTCTAGGTTGGCGAGGACCTCGCCGTCGATGACGTTCGCGGGGTTGGCCATGCCGCCGCCGTTCCCGGTCATGTCGTGCAGCGAATCCCGGACATCGAAGAGGGGCAGGGGCTCGCCCTGCCAGCCGACCTCGACGCCGACGCGATCCTCGACCTGCACGGTGAAGTCGGGCCCCAGCGGCTCGGGTCGGGCGATGCTGCGGAAATGGATACCGACACCGGCATACTGCGCGTAGGGCCGGTCGTCCGGGTCCGCCCCGGCGTTCGACGTGTCGTCCGGCGTCATCACCTCGGCCCGGACGTTGAACTCGAGCGCCGAGGCGCGGCCGTCGAGCCACCGGCCGCGGTGGAAGATGCGCTCGGGGAAGATGTAGGACTGGGTGATGCCGCCCGTCTTCCAGCGGTCCTTGCCGTCGCCGTAGCGGTCGTTCCAGAAGACGCCCTGGGTCTCGATCTCGTTGTTTTCGGCCAGCCACTCCCAGCCCTCGGCCTGCTCCCCGGCCCGGGCCGAGAGCGCGCCGGCCAACGCGAGCAACGCGGCGCCTGTTGCGATTGCGGTCTTCATGGAAACCCCCTGGAACGCGACTACTCCGATAGCCGGAGTGAGCCGCAGGGGGCCGCGCGCGGACAGTTAAGGATTTGTTAGGAAATGATAATGCTAAGATTTTCGTAGATTTTAATGAAACAGCCTGTCCCGGTTCGGGACTCCCGGGGTCGCCGGCTCAGCCGCGCGCCTCGACCAGCGCCTCCGGCAGCGCCTCGGCCAGGAGCTCGAGGTCGCGGGCGCGGCCCGCGGTGACGCGGATGCAGCGGTCGAGCGGCGCCACGCCGGGCATCCGCACGAACACGTCGCGGGCGATCAGCCCGGAAAGCACCGCCCGCGCGCAGTCGCCGTCGCCGCCGCAGTCCACGGTGACGAAGTTGGTCGCCGAGGGCAGGGCGGTGAGCCCGTGCTCCGCCGCGATGTCGCCGATCCGG
>JBEPXW010000378.1:0-2957 GCA_041641715.1 Pseudomonadota bacterium | reverse complement strand
CGCGCCCGCCCCCGGACGGGTGTCGGGGAGCGGATATGATCCGGGTCAGCGACGATATCGCCATCGAGCCCTGGGAGGTCACCGAGACCTTCGCGCGGGCCTCCGGGCCCGGCGGGCAGAACGTCAACAAGGTCGAGACGGCGGTCACGCTGCGCTTCGAGGCCGCCCGCTCGCCGAACCTGCCGGACCCGGTGAAGGCCCGGCTCAGGCGGCTCGCCGGGCGGCGCTGGACCGCCGACGGGGCGGTGGTGATCGAGGCGAAACGCTACCGCAGCCAGGCGCGGAACCGAGAGGACGCCCGCGAGCGGCTCGTGGCGCTCATCCGTCGCGCCCTCGAGCCGCCGAAGAAGCGCGTGCCGACCCGCCCGACGGCGGCGGCGAAGCGGCGGCGGATCGAGGCGAAGAAGAAGCGCGGTCAGGTCAAGCGCCTGCGCGGCGGCCCCGCTTCGGAGGAGTGACCCCGCCGCGCGCTGCACCGCGTTTGTAGCAAGCATTTTTGAAAAACTTTTATAATCAATCAGATGAACCCCCGTCCAAATTTGGACGGGGCGATGTCAGGCGATCCCGAGGCCCTCGCGCACGATCTCCCAGCCCTCCTCGGCGGTTTCGGCGTGGTGGAAAAGATCCAGGTCCTCGCGCGAGATGGTCCCCGACTCGGCCAGCGCCTCCCAGTTCACGATCGTCTCCCAGAACCTCCGCCCGAACAGCAGCACCGGCACCGGCTTCATCCGCTTGGTCTGGATCAGCGTCAGCGTCTCGAACAGCTCGTCGAGCGTACCGAACCCGCCGGGGAACACCGCCACCGCCCGCGCCCGCATCAGGAAGTGCATCTTGCGGATCGCGAAGTAGTGGAAGTTGAACGAGAGCTCCGGCGTGACGTAGGGGTTCGGCGACTCCTCGCGGGGCAGCACGATGCCCATGCCGATGGTCTGCGCCCCGGCCTCGTGGGCGCCGAGGCTGCCGGCCTCCATGACGCCCGGGCCGCCGCCGGTGCAGACGACGAACTCGCGATGATTGCGCCGCACCGACTCCTCGCCGACGAGCCGGGCGAACTTGCGCGCCTCGTCGTAGAAGTGGCTGAGATCGGCCAGCATCGGCGTCGCCGCCTCGTCGCGCGCCTCCGGCGGCGGGATGCGCGCGCCGCCGAACATGACGATGGTCGAGTCGATCCCGCGCCGCTGCAGGATCAGCTCGAACTTCAGGAGCTCGAGCTGCAGCCTGACGGGCCGCGTCTCGTCGCGCTCGAGGAAGTCCGGGTCGAGGAAGGCCAGCCGGAAGCTCGGCGAGCTCGTCTGCGGCGTCTCGGGGAGCTGCTTGGTCTTCCTGGCGTCCTCTTCCGCCGGCGGGAAGATCGACACACGCTTTTCGTTCATTCCAGGCTCTTGGCTCTCGGGGGGTCCGGTCCAAGCCGGATCCCCTCCCTAATGCCGCCCGCGGCCCTCCGCAATGCACAAATTCGCGCCGCCGTCCCGACCTCGCGCATTGCGCACGCCGGGCGCGGGCCCTATAGGGCAGGGCGAACGCCGGGAGAGCCCCAGCAGCCGGGAGACGCGCCATGAGCCACGCCGACCTCGCCGCCGCCATCGAACGCGCCTGGGAGGACCGCGACCGGGTCAGCACCGCCACCACGGGCGAGGTGCGCGACTCGGTCGAGCAGGCGCTCGCGCTTCTCGACGCGGGCGAGGTGCGCGTCGCCGAGCGCAGTGTCCGCGGCGACTGGACCGTGAACCAGTGGGCCAAGAAGGCGGTGCTGCTCTCCTTCCGCCTCAACGACATGACGCCGATCGAGGGCGGACCGGGCGGCGCGACCTGGTGGGACAAGGTGCCCTCGAAGTTCGCCGGGTGGGGCGACAACCAGTGGCGCGAGGCCGGCTTCCGCGCCGTGCCCACGGCCGTGGTGCGCCGCTCGGCCTATATCGCGCCGGGTGTGGTGCTGATGCCGTCCTTCGTGAATCTCGGAGCTTATGTGGACTCGGGCACCATGGTGGACACCTGGGCGACCGTCGGCTCCTGCGCCCAGATCGGCCGGAACTGCCACATCTCGGGCGGCGCCGGCATCGGCGGCGTGCTGGAGCCGATCCAGGCCGGCCCCGTGATCATCGAGGATACCTGCTTCATCGGCGCCCGCTCGGAGGTGGCCGAGGGGGTGATCGTGCGCGAGGGCTCGGTGCTCTCCATGGGCGTCTATATCGGCGCCTCGACGCGGATCGTCGACCGCACCACCGGCGAGACCTTCATGGGCGAGGTGCCGCCGTACTCGGTGGTGGTCCCCGGCACCATGCCGGGAAAGCCCATGCCGGACGGCTCCCCGGGCCCCGGCCTCTACTGCGCCGTGATCGTCAAGCGCGTCGACGAGCGCACCCGCTCCAAGACCTCGATCAACGAGCTCCTGCGTGCCTGAGAACGGCCCCGACAAGGCCGAGGAGGTCTACATCCTGCTGGTCGAGACCGGCCGCGCCGAGGACGACGGCCTGCCCGACGGCGCCACCGGCGCGGCGCTGATGTGCTACGCCGCCGGCCAGACCGAGCGCCACGCCGTCGACGAGACGGTGCGTGTCCTGCGCGAGGCCGGCATGGCGCCGCTCGACGTCACCTCCTACGGCACGCGAGGCGAGACCGAGCTCGAGCTCGGCGCGGAGGAGCAGGCGCTGATGGACCGCGCGCGCGACGAGAACGCGGTCATCGTGGCGCAGGTGACGCTGATCGGGGATGAGGATGGTGGCGACGAGGAAATCGGGGACGCGGATGATTGACCCTGTCGAGCTGACCCAGGCGCTGGTGCGCTGCCCCTCCGTCACGCCCGAGGAGGGCGGCGCCATTGCGCTCCTCGAGGAGCTCCTCGAGCCGCTCGGCTTCGCCTGCACGCGGATCAGCCGCGGCGGCGTCGAGAACCTGCATGCCCGCTGGGGCCGCTCGGGTCCGGGCTTCGCCTGCGCCGGCCACACGGACGGGGGGCC
>JBEPXW010000377.1:0-2959 GCA_041641715.1 Pseudomonadota bacterium | reverse complement strand
GATCGACGCGCCGGTCAGCGGCATTGACCTGCTGATCGCGCGCGAGAACACCGAAGGCTTCTACGCCGACCGCAACATGGCCGCCGGGAGCGGCGAGTTCATGCCGGTGCCGGGGGTGGGCCTCGCGGTGCGCAAGATCACCGCCGCCGGCTCGCGCCGGATCGCCGAGGCCGGCTTCCGCGAGGCGATGCGGCGGCGGCGCAAGGTCACCGCGGTGCACAAGGCCAACGTCATGCGCCTGACCGACGGCATCTTCCTCGAGGAGGCGCGGCGGGTCGCCGAGGCCCATCCGGACGTGGAGTACGACGAGATGCTGGTGGACGCGGCGGCCGCCTGGCTGGTGCGCCAGCCCGAGCGGTTCGACGTGATCGTCACCACCAACATGTTCGGCGACATTCTTTCCGACGAGGCGTCGGAGCTCTCCGGCAGCCTCGGCCTTGCGGGGTCGCTGAACGCGGGCGACGCGCATGCCATGGCGCAGGCGCAGCACGGCTCGGCCCCGGATATCGCCGGGCAGGGCGTCGCCAACCCGGTCTCGCTGGTGCGCTCGGCGGCGATGCTGCTCGGCTGGCTCGGCGACCGGCACGGGCATGAAGGCTGCCGCGGCGCGGCCGCCGCCATCGACCGGGCGGTGACGGACATGCTCGCCGAGCCGGCGCTGCGCACGCGAGACCTCGGCGGGACCGCCGGGACGGCGGAGGTGGCGGCGTGGCTCGCCGAGCGGGTGGGCGCGGGCGCGGCCTGAATGACGCGGCGATCCTCGCGGGTGAGGCCCTCGAGGCGCTCTCGGACGTGGTGCAAACACGGGCGTCTCCGGTTTGGCGGGCGGCGCGCCCCCCCGCATCGCGGCGCGAAGGTCTCGCGCCGGGGGCGTCGATGCGGCAGGATGGCCGCGGAAGAGCGGACGGGAGCGACGCGCGATGGCGACAGGCGGCGGATCGAAGCGGGTGATCTACGCGGCGCTCGGCGGAAACGCGCTGATTGCCGTGACCAAGTTCGCCGCCGGCAGCTACACGGGCTCCTCGGCCATGCTGTCGGAGGCGGTGCACTCGCTGGTGGACACGGGGAACCAGGGGCTGCTGCTCCTCGGCATCGCGCGTTCGCGCAGGCCGGCCGATGCGGAGCATCCCTTCGGCTACGGCATGGAGCTCTATTTCTGGGCGTTCGTGGTGGCGATCCTGATCTTCGGCCTCGGCGCCGGGATCTCGTTCTACGAGGGGATTACCAAGCTTGCCGACCCGCACCCCGTCTCGAGCTTCCTCGTCAACTACGTCGTGCTCGCCGCCGCGATGGTGTTCGAGGGGGTCGCCTGGACGATCGCCTTCCGCGAGTTCAACCGCGTGCGCGGCGAGCGCGGCGTGCTCGAGGAGGTGCGGCGCTCGAAGGACCCGACGGTGTTCACTGTGCTCTTCGAGGACAGCGCCGCCATGCTCGGGCTGATCGCCGCCTTCGTCGGCCTCCTGGCGACGCAGTTCCTGCACCTCGCCTGGGCGGATGCCGCGGCCTCACTGGTGATCGGGCTGATCCTCGCCCTGACCGCGCTCGGCCTCGCCTACGAGACCAAGAGCCTGCTGACCGGCGAGGCGGCGAGCCCGCAGACGGTCGCGGCGATCCGGCGCATGGCGCTCGCCGAGCCGAGCGTGCGGGCGGTCAACGAGCTGCGCACGGTGCATTTCGGGCCGAACGCCATCCTCGCCAACATCAGCCTCGACTTCGACGACCGCACGCGGCTCGGCGACATCGAGCGGACCGTCACGCGGCTCGAGCGCCAGATCAAGCAGCGATTCCCGGCGATCACGCGGGTCTTCATCGAGGCGCAGGCGCGCGAGCACCACGCCCGCGACGCCGCCGAGGGGGACGGCTGAGCCGGGGCAAGGACGGTTGACCGGGCGTGGCGGCGGTGCTCCGATGCCCCGCCCAGTGAGAACGAGCGTATCCCCGCATGACCGACAGCCCCCTCGATTCCCCCGCCTGGATCGTCGACCCCGCGCGCTACCTGAAGGGCCGGCCGCCGACCCACGCCGCGCCGCGCCGGCCGCGCTCGCGATACCTCGCCATGCGCGACGGCACACGCCTCGCCGTCGACGTCCACCTCCCCGAGGGCAAGAGGCCGGAAAACGGCTTCCCGGCCGTGCTGATCTTCACCCCTTACTACCGCCGCTTCCGCCTCGCGCCGGAGGCGCCGGACACGGTGGAGCCGAGCCCCAACGTTGCCGCCTACCGCGACATGTTCGTGCCGCGCGGCTACGCGCTGGTGGTCGTCGACGTGCGCGGCACCGGGGCCTCGTTCGGCTGCCGCGATTCCTTCCGCTCGCCGGCCGAGCGCGAGGACTACGCCGAGATCGTCGCCTGGGCCGCCGGGGAGGACTGGTGCGACGGGCGGCTGGCCGCGACCGGCATCTCCTATCTGGGCGCGGCCGCCGACTTCGCCGCCGCCTCCGGGCACCCGGCGCTCAGGGCCATCGCGCCGATCAGCGCGGTCTGGGACACCTATGCCGACCATTTCTACCCGGGCGGCATCCTGCTGAGCGACCTGGTCGACGGCTACGGGCGGCTGATGGCGGCGCTCGACCAGGACCGGCGTGAGGTGCTGCGCGGCTACGCCTACTTCGCCGAGCCGAGCCTCGAGGGCCCGGCGCCGGTGGACGAGGACCCGGACGGCGTGCTCCTGGCCGAGGCCATCGCCGAGCACGCCGCCAACGCGCACATGCCCGACTTCCTGCGCGAGTTCCCGTTCCGCGACTCGGCGCTCGCCCACGACCCCGCCTTCACGCCGGACAGCTTCAGCCCGCACGCCGTCTCCTCCGGCTTCTGCGACGACCTCGCGGTGATGGCGATCTCGGGCTGGCGCGACGGGGCCTACATGAACGGGGCGATCAGCCGGTTCCTCTCCGTGCGGACGGACAGGTCTTGTTAATTATGGAATATACTTCCGGCGAATCACCGACTCGTCCAATCA
>JBEPXW010000376.1:0-2960 GCA_041641715.1 Pseudomonadota bacterium | reverse complement strand
CGTCGCCGGGCGCCAGCGCGTCGGCGAGCGCGGCGCCGAGGCGCGCGGTCGCCGCCTCGTCCGGGAGGTGGATGAAGAGCTCGTCCCGGCTATCGGGGGGGCATTCGGGCGCGCGCATGGTCGGGGCCGGATTCCGTCCTTCCGCGGACAGGGTGCTTCGCCCCCTCGTTTAGCGCGAAACGTCGCGCCGCCATACCCCGCGGCATCATTCGTGGTGCGACGGGTCGCCCCCGGCCGGCGGCGCTCCGGCCGGCGCCGGGGCGGCGAGCGCGGGGAAGCGGCAGTTCACCGTAATCCGCCCGCTCTCCCGGTCGGCGCCGATCTCCGTCCGGCCCCCGGCCCGGTCGACCAGGCGGCGGAGGAAGGGCAGGCTTGGGCATTCGGCCTTTGGCTCGTCCGAATCGGGTCCCACGGGGACCGTGACGCGGACGAAAAGCTCGACGGCGTGGTCCGGTGCCGGGCGGGCACCGATCTCCACCTCGCTCTCGGGTCGGGCGCCGCCGATCGCGGTGGTAGCCAGGCCAAAGACGATCTGGCGCAATCGCCTGGCCTCGCAGTCCGGGCGCAGCGTGTCCTCCGGCGTCGTCACCTTGAGCGCCACCCCGGCCTCGGTCGCGCGCTTCTCGAGCAGGCGGGCCGTGAGCAGCAGCATGTCGCCGAGCGCCGAGTTCGCGCCCTCGTTGCGCAGCGGGCCGGTGTCGAGCCCGGAAAGCTCCGTCACGTCGTCGACGGCGGCCAGAAGTTCCCGCGCCGATTCGAGGAGCCGGTCGGCGTAGCCCTGCTGCGTCTCGGTGAGCTGTCCGAAGCGCGGGTCGACGAGCAGCTGGCCGAAGCCGAAAATGGTGTGGAGCGGCGTGCGCAGCCGGTGCGAGATCTGGTCGAGCACGGCCGTGCGCATCTCCTCGGCGGCCTCGAGAGCCTCGTTGCGTTCGCGCAGCGCCAGGGCGATCCGCTCGGAATCGGTGACGTCGGCGAAGATGACCATCGTGGCGCCGTCCGGCAGGGCGGCGGCGCGGGCGTTCAGGATCCGGCCGGTGCCCATGGTGATCCGCGTCTCCCAGGGCTGGCGCGATTCGGCGCTGGTGGCGAAACGCGCCAGCCGCGCCCAGACTTCGGTCTCGACGGTGAAGCCGCCGATCAGCGGGATTAGGTCGCGCACGTGCATCATGGGGCGCATGGTCTCTTCGTCCGTGCTCCAGATCTCGTGGAAGGCGGTGTTGACGAACTGCAGGAGACCGTCCGGGCCGAACACCGCCAGCCCTTCCTCGAGCCGGTCGAGGGTCGCGCGGCGCAGCTCGATCGAGTGGCGGAACTGCTGCTCGAGCCGGATCCGCTCGGTCACGTCCTCGAACACGAAGGCCAGCGAGCCGTGCGGGTGCGGCCGCGCCAGGACGCGGATGTCCGAGCCGTCGGCCAGGTGCCAGAGCTCCTCGTAATCCGCCGTCTCGGTGTCCTCGAAGAGATCCGTGAGCCGCCGGCGCCAGGCGCGGAAATCGGCAGTCTCGGGGACGCGACGGTTGGCCCTGAGCTCGTCGAGGATCTCGCGAAGGCTCGGCCGCCGGGCCAGCCAGGCCGGATCCGCGCGCCACATATCCACCAGGGCGGGGTTGAACAGGGTGAGCCGTCGGTTGCGGTCGAAGATGGCGAGCCCGACGTTCAGATGCGCGAAGGTGTCCGTCATCGTGCGCACGAAACGTGCCAGTGTCCGCTCGGCCTCGAGCGCGGCCGAGGCGTCGACGGCGAGCCCGTAGCTCCCGTCCCCGGGGCCGGGCACCTCGACAACGTCGAGCGTCACGACCCCCTTGCCCTCGGCGTCCGCGAGCTCGAGGCGAAAGCGCTCGGGCGCGTCGCGCGCATTCCCTCCTGGATTCCCCTGGCCATCCGCCCCGGCCGCCTTGCCGCCCCGGCCGGCAGCAAGCGTCGCGGCCTTCGCCGCCTCGACCGTGCCGAATCGGGTTTGGAGCTGGCCCGCCGACCAGCTGATCGCGCCCTCAGGGGTCCGGCTCCAGACCAGCAGAGGAGCCGCGTTCAGGAGCCCGGACAGCGCCCGCTCCGTCTCTGCGGCACGCTCCCCGTCGTGCGCGCTACCGGCCGCCGCGCCGTTGCCTCCGGGTGCGGACTCCAGGAAGTCCGCCGCGCGCAGCGTCAGCCGGAGCTGCCCGCCCTGCGGCGCGCCGTCGAGGAGGTAGGGCCGGCCCGCGCGGTCGCGGACGACCATCTCGACCGGCTCGCCCGTGGCCTCGAGGTGCGCGAGGGCGGCGAGCGCCTCGGCCCGGCCGCCGTCCGCGAAGGATTCGATCACCTCCTGCGCCGGCCGCCCCTCCGCCGGGCCGAGGAGCGTCTCCGCCTCGTGGCCAGCGGCGGCCACCCGCCCGTCCTCGACGATCAGCGCCGCGCCGCGGTCGGACTCAGGCGCCTGCTCAGGTTGCGAGGTCGCCCGCGCTAAACGGACGAGGGCGTAAGCCAGCCCGCCGAGCGCGAGGACCAGCGCGAGCGCGAGTCCGACTACGATATCCGAGGTGCCAAGGGTCACGGGAGCAACAACATAACGCTTGCCAAGTGGTTCGCCATTCGCCTGCGGCGGTGTCCCGCCCCGGGCAGGAAACTCGAGATCCCGGCACCCGGACACTGGCTGGCGGTGGTTGCCGAGGCATTGCGCCAACGGCAGGGATCAAGTGCGATGTTTCACGCATCCATGGTTAATCAGTCCTTAAACGCGCGTGCCGAAGGGTTTGTTCCGTCCGAGCGCCCGGCGTGCCTCGGCCTTCGGCGTGACCAGCATCGAGGCGGGCCAGACCATCTCGATGATCGCTCCGGGCGGCCGGGCCAGCTCGGCGGGGGTGCCGGGGTCGCGCAGCCGGCGCTGGCGCGCGTCGCTGCCGTTGGCGAAGGAGAGCCGGGCGCCGGTCCGCTCGAGCAGCGTGCGCGCGATGAAAAGGCCGAGGCCCATCCCCTCGTAC
>JBEPXW010000375.1:0-2970 GCA_041641715.1 Pseudomonadota bacterium | reverse complement strand
GCGGCGTCACGCCGACGACCTTCAGGAAGGTCTCGGCGACCCGGCTGAGCGAGAGCCCGGCGAGCTCCGCCAGCTCCTCGTTGCGCCAGCTCCGCCCAGGCTCCTCGTGCATCGCCACGATGGCCCGCGCGAGGCGCGGGTCGGCGAGCCCCGCCACCAGCCCCGGCACGGTCGCGCCGCGGTCGATCTCGGCGCGCAGCAGCTTGATGACCAGCACCTCGCCCAGCCGGCTGAGCACGGGCCGGACCCCGCAGTATCGCCCCTCGATCTCCGCCTTGAACAGGCGCAGGAGGAGCGTCATCTCCGGGTCCTCGGTCGCGTCGTAGCAGATCTTCGCCGGCAGCGCCCTGAGCAGCGGGTTCGCCTCCCCGCCCCAGGCCGCATGGGCCGAGACCAGGAGCCGGTCCCCGTCGCAGCAGCACGACGCCTCCGCCCTGGGCGCGAAGACGCCCATGCGCGGCTCACCGGTCGCCGGGCAACCGAGAATCGCCAGGTTGCCGTCGCCCGCGGGCGCCGGCGTCACGGTCATCTCGAACCGCGAGATCAGGGCTTCCAGCCGGTCGCAATCGCCCATAGCGGCATCCTTTTCGGTGTTTCGGTCAGGTTTTTCGGATTTTCCATACTGTAAATCCTGCTACCTGTGTAGGCAAGAGAGAAACGAGCAGAACAGGAGGAAACAACGATGCTCATCCCCCGCCAGAAGGTTCCCGCCCTCTCGGTCGACACGCTCGACCACGGGCGCTTCGACCTCTCCGCCGAGAAGCCCGAGCGCGGCACCGTGATCTCCTTCTTCCGCGGCCTGCACTGCCCGATCTGCGCCTCCTACCTGAAGGAGCTCGAGAAGCGCGTCGGCGACTTCGCCGAACGCGGCTATGGCGTGATCGCCATCAGCGCCGACGACGAGGACCGCGCGCGCCAGTTCGCCGACAAGGTCGGCGCGGAACAGCTCCGCATGGGCTACGGTCTACCCTTGGAGAAGGCGCGCGAGTGGGGGCTCTACATCTCCACCGGCAGCGGGCCGACCTCCGCGGGCGTCGAGGAGCCGCCGCTCTTCCCCGAGCCCGGGCTCTTCGTCGTCAACCCGGACGGCACGCTCTATTGCGGCTCGGTACAGACCATGCCCTTCGCCCGGCCGTCCTTCGCCGAGCTGCTCGGCGCGCTCGATTTCGTGATCGCCAAGGACTACCCGGCGCGCGGCGAGTTCGACGGCCCCCTGCCGGAGGCGGCGTGAGGCGCCGTCACGTTGGTGTGATTTTTTGTTGCATGATGGATCCGGGGCGGCCGTGCGAGCGTATTGTATGTCAAGGGCCGCCACACACTCCAGCCGGGAGACCGTGTCATGAGTAGCCAGACCCTGCCGAAGGCGTCCGACGTCGCCCGCCAGGCGATGTCGGCCGAGCTGCTCGACGCCGAAACCGAGGGCGAGCTTGCCCGTGCCTGGCGCGACCATGGCGACGAGCAGGCGCTGCACCGCCTCGTCACGGCCTATCTTCGCCTCGCCATCGCCATGGCGGCGAAGTACCGCCGCTACGGCGCGCCGATGAGCGACCTGATCCAGGAGGCGGGGCTCGGCCGCATGAAGGCGGCCTCGAAGTTCGACCCCGACCGCGGGGTGCGCTTCTCGACCTACGCCGTCTGGTGGATCAAGGCCTCGATCCAGGACTACGTGATGCGCAACTGGTCGATGGTGCGCACGGGCTCGACCTCGGCGCAGAAGTCGCTCTTCTTTAACATGCGCCGGGTGCGGGCGAAGATCGAGACCGAGATGGACCTCGAGGGCCGCGACGCGTCGTCCTCCGAGATCCGCCGCGAGATCGCCGAGGAACTCGGCGTGCCGCTCCGCGACGTCAACATGATGGAGGCGCGACTCGCGGGCGCCGACTTCTCGCTCAACGCGCCGCAGGCCGGCGAGGAGGGCCGCGAGTGGGTCGAGACCCTAGAGGACGAGGGCGAGCAGGCCGAGGCCCGCATCGAGCGCGACTCGGATCTCGGCCGCGCCCGCGACTGGCTGACGGAGGCGTTCGAGGCGCTGACCCCGCGCGAGCGACTGATCATCAACGCCCGCAAGCTGGCGGAGGAGCCCGAGACGCTGGAAAGCCTCGGCACCAAGCTCAGCCTCTCGAAGGAGCGGGTGCGCCAGCTCGAGGCGCAGGCGCTCAAGAAGATGCGCCGCCAGCTGGAGACGAGCCACGGCCCCGCCGCCGCCGAGCTCGCGGCGACGATCTGAGGCCGCCGGAACGGCGCGCAACACACCCGGCGCCCCGCGGGCGCCGGGTTTTCTCGCCCGGCCGGCCGATCACCATTCGGTGAGCGCGCCTCGCGCTCGATGGCGCCGTCTCGCATCCTGCTGACATCGTCCCCGGGGAGGCCGCCGGCATGGTCCGACGCAGGCTCGCAGCGATCATGGCGCTCGACATAGTGGGCTACAGCCGCCTCGTCGGCCTCGACGAGGCCGGAACGATCGAGCGCCAGAAGCTTTGCCGGCGCGAGGTGATCGACCCGGCGATCGCGCGCCATGGCGGCCGCGTCGTGAGCGAGGCGGGGGACGGGCTGATCGCCGAGTTCACCAGCGCCGTCGCCGCCGTCGAGTCGGCCCTGGCGATCCAGCGCGCCGTCGGCGAGGCCGAGGCGGCGACGCCCGAAGACCGCCGCCTGCGCTTCCGCATCGGCGTCAATCTCGGGGACATCGTCGAGGACGGCGAGGCCGTGCTCGGCGACGGCGTCAACGTCGCCGCGCGGCTCGAGACGCTCGCCGAGCCGGGCGGCGTGGCGCTCTCGGGCTCGGTCTACGCCGAGGTGCGCGACCGGCTCGATCTCGCCTTCAGCGACGGCGGCGAGCGCGAGGTCAAGAACATCCGCCGCCCGATCCGGGTCTGGCACTGGCTGCCCGGCGGCGCCGGCCGCGCCGAGACCGCCGCCCGCGCCTTCGACCGCCCGGCGATCGCGGTGCTCCCCTTCGACAACCTGTCC
>JBEPXW010000374.1:0-2971 GCA_041641715.1 Pseudomonadota bacterium | reverse complement strand
GCGACGGCGATGCCCAGCCCCTCGGCCAGCCGCTGGAGCGCCGCCTCGGCCCCGGCGAGCACGACGCCGCCGCCGCAGACGATCAGCGGCCGCCTGGCCTCGGCGAGGACGCGCGCGGCGCGCTCCACGTCCGCCGGGTCGGGCGCGGCGCGCAGCGCGGGATAGGCGCCGAAGCGCGGGTCGGCCCAGATCTCCTCCTCGGGCACGGGGGCCTTCTGCACGTCGAAGGGGAGCGCGAGATGCGCCGCGCCGGGGCGGTTGCTGGTCATTTCGCGGAAGGCGCGGCGGACCGTGCGGGGCAGGGCGGCGGCGTCGCTCAGCACCCCGTTCCACTTGGTCAGCGGGCGGAACAGCGCCTCCTGGTCGAGCTCGGTCAGCGGGTAGCGTCCGGCCGATGTGGTGGCGACGTCGGTGGTGATCGCCAGCACCGGCACCGAGCTCTCGTTCGCCTCGACGATGCCCGGCAGGATGTAGGTCGCGCCGCCACCAGAGGGTCCCTCGCAGACGCCAACCCGGCCCGTCACCCGTGCATAGGCGTCGGCCATGTAAGCGGCGTGGCGCTCGTCGCGCGTGAGGATGTGGGTCATGCCGTGGTCGAGCCGCGCCAGCGCGTCATAGAAGGGAAGCGAGGTGTCGCCGCAGAGGCCGAAGACATGGGCGACGCCGTGGGCGGCGAGCATCCGCACCATCGCCTCCGCCCCGTTGGCCTGGTTCGCCCCGTCGCTCATTGCCTCCTCCCTTGCGTCCGCCGCACGCTCGGCGGAAAACTCGGCCCAGTCAACGGCCAAGGACGTCGCTATGATTGGCAGGCGCAGATGATCGCCGCGGGCGGCAAGCCGGTCCAGGGCGCATGCGTCGGGATCCTGATGCTCGAGGCGCGCTTCCCGCGTATCCCCGGCGACATGGGTAACGCGGGGACATGGCCCTTTCCGGTTCTCTACCGCGTCGTTCGCGGCGCCAGCCCCGAGCGTGTCGTGCGTCGCCGCGCCGAGGGGCTCGCTGATGCGTTCATCGAGGCGGGCCGCGACCTCGTCGCCGACGGGGCCGACGGCATCACCACGAACTGCGGCTTCCTCTCGCTCCTCCAGACCGAGCTCGCCGGGGCGCTCGGGGTGCCGGTGGCGACCTCCGCCCTCATGCAGGCGCCGCTGATCCGGGCGACCCTGCCGCCCGGCCGCTGCGTCGGCATCCTGACGATCTCGGCCGGGACGCTCACCCCCGACCACCTCGCCTCGGCGGGTGTGCCCGAGGGCACGCCGGTCATGGGCACCGATGCCGGCGCCGAGTTCACCCGGGTCATCCTCGGCGACGAGCCCCGCCTCGACGTCGAGGTCGCGCGCCGGGACGTGGTCGAGGCCGCCCGCGCCCTCGTCGCCCGCCACCCGGAGGTGGGCGCCATCCTGCTCGAGTGCACCAACATGGCGCCCTACGCCGCGGAGGTGCGCGCCGCGACCGGGCTCCCGGTCCATTCGGCCTACGATTTCGTCTGCTGGTTCCAGGCGGGGCTCAGCCCCCGGCGGTTCCCGGCGCCCTGAGGCTCAGGCCACCCGATCGCGCGGCTCCCTGCCGGCGAACACCGCGTCGAGGTTGTCGAGGGCACGGAAGCCCATCGCGTCGCGCGTCTCGAACGTGGCCGAGCCGATATGGGGCAGCAGGAACACGTTCTCGAGCTTCGCGATTTCCGGGTTGCCGCCCGGCTCCTCGCGGAAGACGTCGAGCCCCGCCGCGAACAGCCGACCGGAGGTCAGCGCCGCGACAAGCGCCGCCTCGTCCACCAGCGCGCCGCGGGCGGTATTGACGAAGATCGCCCCGTCGGGCAGGCGGTCGAACGCCTTGGCGTCCATCATGCCCGTGCTCTCGGCGGTGGTCGGGCAGTGCAGCGAGAGGACGTCCGAGACGGATAGAAGATCGTCCAGCGTCTCGTGGAAGACCGCGCCCGCCTCCGTCTCCGGTTCGAGCCGGCGCCGATTGTGGTAGTGGATCTCCATGCCGAGTCCCCGCGCCCGGTGCGCCACGACCTGACCGACGCGCCCCATGCCGACGATGCCGAGCCGCCTGCCCGTGAGCTGGCGGCCCACCATGAAGGCGGGAGACCACCGGTCCCAGCGCCCCTCGCGCACCATGCGGTCGCCCTCGGAGGCGCGGCGCGCCGCCCCCAGCATCAGCAGGATGGCGATCTCGGCCGTTGCGTCCGAGAGTACGTCGGGTGTGTTGGTGACGATGATCCCCTTCCGCTTCGCTGCCTCGAGGTCCACGTGATCGACGCCCACCGAGAAGTTGGCGATCACCTTGAGGCGCTCGGGCAGCGCCTCGATCATCTCGGCGGTGAACTTCTCCGAGTGGCAGGGCATTACCGCGTCGACGTCCCGGCACTTCTCGATGAGCTCGTCCCGGGCGAAGACCCGATCCTCGGGGTTTGCGATCACCTCATAGTCCCGTGCGGCCCGGGTCTCGACGGCCTCCGGCAGCTTGCGGGTTATTAGAAGCGCGGCCCTGCCGGCCATCTAGCTGCCTCTTCGGGTAAAGAGCTCGCGCCAGAAGTCGTAGGCCGCGAACAGCAGGCCGATGGTCGCGATGACGATCAGGTTCAGCTCGGCGACGTAGATGATCACCACACCTATGAAGGCGACGAGGCCGAAGAGGGCGATCAGCGCGATGATCCTTTCGGTCGTCGGATTCATGTCGCTTCCTCCTCCCTCAGCGTCTCAACCAGCCAGCGCGCCGTGCGCAGGAGTCGCGCGTCGTTGTTTGGCCGGCCGACGAGCTGAACGCCCACGGGCAGGCCGTTCGGCCCGACCAGCAGAGGCAGCGTGATCGCCGGCACGCCGCAGAAGGTCCAGAGGCCGTTGAAGATCGGATCCCCCGTGGCGCCGAGCCCCTCCGGGGCCTCGCCGGGCGCGGCCGGGGTGACGATGGCGTCGTAGCGGTCGAAGATGGCGTCGAGGCCGGCGCGCAGGACCTGCCCCATGTC
>JBEPXW010000373.1:0-2977 GCA_041641715.1 Pseudomonadota bacterium | reverse complement strand
ATCTATCTCGGCGAGCCCTTCTGGCGCTAACGCCGGACCCGGGCACCGACCGGGAGAGGAACGCGGCGCCCTGCCGGCCCAGGCGGGGCGCCGTTTTTCGTGCGGCATCCGGGCGCTCCGTTGACCCCCCGTCCGCGCCGCGCTATCCGGACCGGCGTCCGAACGCGTCCCGAAGGAGCCCCATGACCCGCATCGTGAGCACGCTCGCCGAGATCGGCGGCGCCTACGAGGCGCTGTTCTGCGACATCTGGGGCTGCTACCACGACGGCATCCGGCCCTTCCCGGCCGCCGTCGCGGCGCTCCAGGCCTTCCGCCGCGCGGGGGGCGCGGTGATCCTGCTCACCAACGCGCCGCGACCGGCTGCCTCGGTCGAGCGCATGCTCGAGGGCATGGGCGCGCCGAAGGACAGCTATGACGGCATCATGTCGTCGGGCACCGCCTGCCAGCGGGCGGTGGCCTCGGGGGAGCACGGCACGCGCTTCCACTATGTCGGGCCCGACCGCGACCTGCACATGCTCACGGATGTCGGCCTCGCCGACACGCCTCTCGCCGAGGCCGACGCCATCCTCTGCACCGGGCTGCGCGACGACCGGACCGAGACGCCGGCGGACTACTACGACGAGATGGCGGGCTGGCTCGAGCACGGGCTGCCCATGCTCTGCGCCAACCCGGACCTGGTGGTCGACCGCGGCGCCGAGCGGCTCTACTGCGCCGGCGCCATCGCGCTCGCCTACGAGCAGGCCGGCGGCCGGGTGGTCTGGTTCGGCAAGCCGCACGCGCCGATCTACGACGCCTCCGTCGCGCTGCTCGCCGAGATCACGGGCCGCGCGATCCCGCGCGAGAGGATCCTCGCCCTCGGCGACGGCATCCGCACGGACGTGGCCGGCGGGCTCGCCTACGGGCTCGACGTGATGTTCGTCACCGGCGGGCTGGCCGCCGAGACGCTCGGGACTGACCCAGAGCACCCGGACCCGGACCGCCTCGACGCCTACCTCGCCGAACACAAGGTGGCGCCGCCCTACGCCATCGGCCGGCTGCGGTGATCCGCCGGCCCGTGCCGGGGCGCGTCCGATCGCGGTGACGGGCGGCCGGGCCCTAGCGGTCGTCGCGCCGGAAACCCTCCCGCCCGGCCCGCATGCCGGCGAGAAAGGTGGCGATCAGGTGGCTGACCGCGTCCGGCTCGGCCCTTGGCCGCTCCAACGGCGGCGGAGGGCTTCCGGGCGGGGCGCCGCCGCTCCGTGCCAGCAGCAGGACCACGAGCGCCGCCAGCAGGTAGCCGCCCGCGATCGCGAGGCAGGCGAAAACCGGACGCATCTCCGCCGCCAGCGCCAGGTAGAGCGCCGCCGTGGCGAAACCGAAGGCGGTCACCCCCAGCGTCGCGACCACGCAGCCGAGGATCGCCCCCGCCCGCACCCGCCGTGCCGCCGCCTCGACGGCGAAGACGATCCGGTCAAGGTTCATGCCGGGACCGCGCGGGCTCAGCGCCGCGTCAGATAGCCGACGAGCAGTCCGAGGCCGGCGGCGATGGCCAGCGACTGCAGCGGCTTCCGGCGCACATAGTCCTCGGCCTCGTGCTCGATGTCGCGCGCCTGGTTGCCGACCTCGTCGGCCATGGCGCGGCCGCGGTCGCGCAGCTCCGAGGCACGGCGCTCGGCGCGCGAGCGGAGTTCGGTCACCTGGCCGCGGGTCAACTCGCCGAGGGTATGAGTGATCTCACTCACGTCCTTGCGCAGCTGTTCGATCTGCTTGGAAAGCTCCTCCTGCGTCGCGGCGTTGGAGGCGCGTTGCTCGGCCATCTTGGTCTCCTCCGATAACAAGCCCGGCGAACCGGGCGGCACTTGTTCGGAGCCAGCAACGTCCGGTGCGCCGGAAAGTTCCAATCGCGCGCACCGGACGTTGCCGCGCCTGCCTGCCGCCAGCCGGCGGGGTGCGACCGCGGTGGAAAGTTCCCGACTGCATAACGCAATGGCAATTAAATTGCGCAATTATGTTGCTGTCCTGTCTCGACTCGGCTAAGTCTGCTGCAACGCACCACGCGCCGGAGGCCGCCATGCTCGACAACATTCCCCGCGGCACGATCTGCATCGAGGACATCTCGGTCGGCATGACGCGCGAGCTGACCAAGACCATCCACGACTACGACATCCGGCTGTTCGCCGACATCTCGTCCGACCACAACCCGGTGCATCTCGACGACGAGTACGCCCGGCAGACCATCTTCGCCGGCCGCATCGCCCACGGCATGCTGACCGCCGCGCTGATCTCGGCGGTGATCGGCGAGCAGCTGCCCGGCCACGGGACGGTCTATCTGGGCCAGTCGCTCAAATTCCTCGCCCCCGTGCGCCCCGGCGACGACGTGACCGCGCGCGTCTCGGTGACGGAGATCGACCACGCCAAGCGCCGCGTCACCCTTGATTGCGTCTGCCTCGTGGGCGAAAAGGCGGTGCTCAAGGGCGAGGCGCTGGTGCTCGCGCCCTCGAAGAAGTTCGACTGAGGGGCAGGCACGCCCCGGTCGCAGGGGCGGGAATGCAGGTCATCAAGGGCTTCGAAGGGCTCGGCGACAACCAGCGCGGCGCCTCCGCCGCGCTCGGCAACTTCGACGGCGTCCATCGCGGCCACCAGGCGCTGATCGCCGAGGCCGCCCGCGCCGGCGACCGCCTGGGCGCGCCCGCCGGCGTCATCACCTTCGAGCCGCACCCGCGCCGCTTCTTCCAGCCGGACGCACCGCCCTTCCGCCTGACCACCGCCGCCGAGAAGGCGCGGATCGTCGAGGCGCTCGGCGTCGAGCGCCTTCACGAGCTCGCCTTCGACCGCGCGCTCGCCGCCATGGAGCCGGAGGACTTCGTCGAGCGCGTGCTCGTGAACGGCCTCGGGATCCGCCACCTGGTCGTCGGCGAGAACTTCCGCTTCGGCCGCGCCCGGCGGGGCGACGCGACGCTCATCCGCAACCTCTCCGAGGGGCTCGGCTTCACCGAGA
>JBEPXW010000372.1:0-2987 GCA_041641715.1 Pseudomonadota bacterium | reverse complement strand
CGGCGAGGGCGGGTAGAAGACCAGCCCCACATCGGCCGCGCCGGCGCGGGCGGCATGGGCCGCCGTCGCGGCGCTCGTCAGTCCGCAGATCTTGACCCGCATGTCAGGCGGCCCCCGTCAGGCGGCCCCGGTCAGGCGTCCCGTCTTCAGGCGGCCGGGATCCGGGGCAGCTCGTCCGCGCGGTCGCCGAGCTGGGCGCGCAGCCGGCCGACCTCCTGGCGGAGCGCGACGATCTCGCGGCGCTTCTCCTCGGCGACGCGGCGGTGCTTGCGCTCGCGGATGAACTCGATGAGCTGGCCGATGACGATGCCGACGAGCACCGCGGCGAGGATCACGACGGCCAAGGGCACGCCGCTGATCCCCCAGCGCTCGCCGAACAGCGCCGGCGGCAGCAGATGGAGCTCCACCGGCGCCATGTTGGCGACGCCGAGAATGATGAGAATCGCGGCCAGAAGGCCGAGCACGACCGTCTTGATCGTTCGCATCCCGTTATCCTGCTTCGGCCCCGCGGGATCAGTCCCGCCCGTTCATGCGCTCGCGCAACTCCTTGCCGGCCTTGAAGAAGGGCACCTTCTTCGCCGGCACCGGCACGGACTCGCCCGTGCGCGGGTTGCGCCCCATCCGCGCGTCGCGGTCCTTGACCGAGAACGCGCCGAATCCCCTGAGCTCGACCCGGTCTCCCCGGGCGAGCGCGGCGGTGATCTCCTCGAAGATGACGGAGACGATTCGCTCGACGTCCCGTTGATACAGATGGGGGTTTTCCTCGGCGATCTGCTGGATCAGTTCAGACTTTATCATGCGACCCCCCGGCCGAATGGTTGCGATTTTTTCCGGTTATCCCTGTCCGTCCCCGAACCCTCTATTCGGGGACGCCCCCGTCGACGACACAGTCGGTTTTTTTTTTCGCTATTGGACAACAGCATACAGCCGGGGTCCCTGGTATACAACGGGGCCGGCCGAGAAGATTCCGGCCAGTGCCTGCTCCAGCCCGCCGAGGGGCCAGGGCAAGCCTGAGTCGCGCCAGTCGTAGTCGCTGGCGGCAACCTCCCGGCTGATCCCGTGCTCCTCCGCGAGCCAGTCGCGTGCCGCCTCCTCGCCGCCGATGCCGTCGACGAGACCCCGCTCGAGCGCCTGCCGCCCTGTGAAAACGCGCCCGTCCGTCACCCGCTCGAGCGCCCCGCCGGTCAGGCCCCTGCGCTCGGCCACCAGGCCCTTGAACCACTGGAAGCTGTCGTCGATCAGGGCGCGCTGCGCCTCGATGGCACCGGGGGCGACGGGCGTGGTGACGCTCGGCTCGGCCTTGAGCGGCGCGCTCTTCACCTCGGTCATGTCGATGCCGATCTTGCTCATCAGCTCCGTGACGTTGGGGATCTGGGCGACGACACCGATCGAGCCCGTGAGCGTGTTGCCGCGCGCGACGACGTGCTCCGCGGCGAGCGCGGCGATGTAGCCGCCCGAGGCGGCGGCCTCGGACATCACCGCGACCACGGGCTTCTCCTCGGCCACCCGGCGCAGGTTCTCGTAGAGCGCCTCGGAGCCGGCGACGGTGCCGCCTGGGCTGTTGATCCGGACGATCACCGCGCGGACGTCGCCCGATTCGGCGAGCCGCTCGAGCATGGCGTCGCGGTCGGGGTCGGAGACGATCAGCCCCTCGACCCAGATGCGGGCAAGGTGCTCGCCGCCCACCGGTCCGGCGACGCGCGGCACGAGGGCGAGCGCCGCCACGACCAGCGCGACAATGGCGAGGATACGCCAGAAAGCGAGACGGCGCCGGGCCCGGCGCCGCTCGAGAATGAGGTCGGCGGTCGCGCTCATCCCGCCGGATATGACGGCCGCGCCGTCACTTCTTGCTCTGCTCCTGGTCCTTCAGCGCGGCGCCGAGGATGTCGCCGAGCGAGGCGCCCGAGTCGGTCGAGCCGTACTGCTCCACGGCCTCCTTCTCCTCTGCGATCTCGCGCGCCTTGATGGAGAGGCCGAGCTTGCGCTGGGCGCGGTCGATGTTGGTGATCCGCGCGTCGATGCGGTCGCCGACCGAGAACCGCTCGGGGCGCTGCTCGGAGCGGTCGCGGCTGAGATCCGAGCGGCGGATGAAGCTCTTCACGCCCTCGTACTCGACCTCGATGCCGCCCTCCTCGATGGCCGTCACGGTGACGGTGACGACCTGTCCGCGCTTGACGCTCTGCATGACTGTGCCGAACGGGTCCTCGGCGAGCTGCTTGACGCCGAGCGAGATGCGCTCCTTCTCGACGTCCGTGTCCAGCACCACGGCCTTTACCGTGTCGCCCTTCTTGTACTCCTGGATCGCCTCCTCGCCGGAGCGGTCCCAGGACAGGTCGGAGAGGTGGACCATGCCGTCGATGTCGCCCTCGAGGCCGATGAAGAGGCCGAACTCGGTGATGTTCTTGACCTCGCCCTCGACCTCGGTGCCGGGCGGGAACTTCTCGGCGAAGGCCTCCCAGGGATTCTGCAGCGTCTGTTTCAGCCCGAGGCTGATGCGCCGCTTCACCGGGTCGACGTCCAGCACCATCACCTCGACCTCCTGGGAGGTGGAGACGATCTTGCCCGGATGCACGTTCTTCTTGGTCCAGCTCATCTCGGAGACGTGGACGAGGCCCTCGACGCCCGGCTCGAGCTCGACGAAGGCGCCGTAGTCGGTGATGTTGGTGACCCGGCCGGTGAACTTGGCGCCGATCGGGTACTTGGCCTCGACGTTGTCCCAGGGGTCCGACATCAGCTGCTTCATGCCGAGGCTGATGCGCTGGGTCTCCTTGTTGACCCGGATCACCTGGACGTTGATCGTGTCGCCGATGCCGAGGATCTCGGAGGGATGGTTGACGCGCCGCCAGGCCATGTCGGTGACGTGCAGCAGGCCGTCGACGCCGCCGAGATCGACGAAGGCGCCGTAATCGGTGATGTTCTTCACCACGCCCTCGACCACGTCGCCCTCGGAGAGCTTGTTGACGATCTCGGCGCGCTGCTCGGCGCGG
>JBEPXW010000371.1:0-3000 GCA_041641715.1 Pseudomonadota bacterium | reverse complement strand
AGCGTCACCGTGTTGCGCGAGACGCCGAGCAGGCGCGCCATGGCGCGCGTCGAGGGCACCGGCTCGCCCGGCACCAGTTGACCGGCCGAGATCGCGCCCATTAGGATCTCGCGGATCTGGGCCTGGAGAGTCGCCGGCTTCGACCGCTCAAGATGATACAATGCGTCACGCACGTGGCCCGGCCCTTGCACTGCTTCTGGCTCTATTATGGAACCAGCCTAGTCCCCTAGGCTAGCGACAATCAACCGGCTTCCGAGCCCCCGGCCCCCGAGCAACCGACTTCAAGGAGTCGCCCGATGAACGACCTGGACGTGATCGACACCCCGCGCGCGAACTCACTGGAGGAGCACTGGATGCCGTTCACCGGCAACCGGGACTTCAAGGAGAACCCGCGCCTGGTGGTCAAGGGCGAGGGCGTCTACTACACCGACCACAAGGGCGGCCGGGTGATCGACGGCTCCTCGGCGCTGTTCTGCTGCCCGGCGGGCCATGGCCGGCGCGAGATCGCGGATGCGGTCCACAAGCAGCTGCTCACGAACTCCTACTCGGCGCCCTTCCAGATGGGCCACCCCGGCGCCTTCGAGCTCGCCCGCCGGGTGGCGGCGCTTCTCCCTGAGCCGATGAACCACGTCTTCTTCGGCAACTCGGGCTCGGAGGCGGTGGACACCGCCCTCAAGATCGTCATGGCCTACCACCGCGCCCGCGGCGAGAGCCAGCGGCTGCGCTTCGTCTCCCGCGAGCGGGCCTATCACGGCGTCAACATGGGCGGCGTCTCGCTGTCGGGCATGGTGAAGAACCGCGAGACCTTCCCCGTGACGATGCCGAACGTGGTCATGCTGCGCCATACCTGGACGGGGCGCGAGCTCTTCTGCGACGGCCTTCCGCAACAGGACGGAGTCGAGCTCGCCAACGACCTGCAGCGCATGTGCGAGACGTATGGCGGCAGCACCATCGCCGCCGTCTTCGTCGAGCCCGTAGCGGGCTCCACCGGCTGCCTCGTGCCACCCGTCGGCTACCTCGAGCGGCTGCGCGAGATCTGCGACCAGCACGGGATCCTGCTGGTCTTCGACGAGGTCATCACCGGCTTCGGCCGCCTCGGCGCCCCGTTCGCCAGCCAGAAGTTCGGCGTGACGCCCGACATCTGCACCATGGCGAAGGCGCTGACCAACGGCTGCATCCCCATGGGCGCGGTGGGCGTCAAGGACGAGATCTACGAGACCGTCACCAACGCCGCGCCGGAGAACGCCATCGAGTTCTTCCACGGCTACACCTACTCGGCCCACCCCGCGGCCTGCGCGGCGGGCCTCGCCGCGCTCGACATCTACGAGCGCGAGGGCCTTTTCGAGCGCTCCGCCGAGATGGCGCCCTACTTCGCCGAGGCGATCATGTCGCTCAAGGACCACGCGCTCGTGAAAGACATCCGCACCATCGGCATGATGTCGGGCGTCGAGGTGCACCCCGAGCCCGGCAAGCCCGGCGCGCGCGGGCAGGAGATGCAGAAGGCGCTCTTCTGGAACGGCTGCCACGTGAAGTTCACCGGCGACTCCGGCATCGTCGCGCCGCCCTTCGTGGCCGAGCGGAGCCACGTGGACGAGATCGTCGACAAGCTCCGCCAGACGCTCGACCAGTTCGCCTGATGGGCCTGGCCCTATGACGGCGGAGGCGCTGCCGGTCCTCGAGACGGCGCGCCTCCGGCTCCGCCCGCGCACGCTGGCCGACCTCGAGGACTGCTTGCGCCTCGACCGCGAGCCGGGCACGCTTGACTGGATCGACTGGCCCCTGCCGGAGGGCTGCTGGCAGGGCGAGGCGGCTCACCGGGCGCTGATCCGCGAGCGCACGCTGCACCCCTATCCGTCCGGCCTCGGCTACTGGGTCGTGGCCCGGCGCGAGGCGCCGGCGGAATTCCTCGGCTGGGTCCTGCTGATCCCCGAGGACGCGGCCGGCCCCGAGGTCGAGATCGGCTGGCGGCTCCTGCGCGGCGCGCGCGACCACGGCTACGCCACCGAGGCGGCGGCGGCGCTCGTGCGCCACGGGTTCGAGACGCTGGGGCTCCGCCGCATCGTCGCCGACATGTACCGGGCCAACGCGGCGTCGAACGCGGTGGCCCGGAAGCTCGGCTTCCGCGCGCGCGCCGACCCGGCGCGGACCAACGCCGACTACGTGCTCTGGGTGCTCGACCGCGCGGACTGGCTGGCGGCGCGGCCGCGAGTCGCGCGGCGGCCGACAGGGTGAGCCGTTGACCATGATCCGCGCCCAACGCGCGAACTGAATGCAATCAATGGCTTAACACCCCGTCCAAATCTGGACGCCTCGCCCGCCGCTCTCAGCCCATAGCCAGCGCCACGACGACGACCGCGACGACGTCCTCGACCGTCGCCCCGCGCGAGAGGTCGGCCACCGGACGGGCGAAGCCCTGCAGCATCGGCCCGATCGCCTGCGCGCCGGCCAGCTCCTGCATCAGCTTGTAGGCGATGTTGCCGGAGTCGAGGTCCGGGAAGACCAGCACGTTGGCCTGCCCCGCAACCGCGCCGTCCGCGCCCTTTTTCTCCGCGATCCCGGCGTTCAGCGCCGCGTCGGCCTGGAGCGGGCCGTCGATGGCGAGACCCGGCGCCCTCTCGCGGGCGAGCCGGGCCGCCTCGGCCACCTTCTCGACGCGGGGCCCGGCCCCGGAGGCGCCGGTCGAATAGGAGAGCAGCGCCACCCGCGCCGCGCCCAGGAGCCCCTCGGCCGAGCGCGCCGAGGCCACCGCGATGTCGGCGAGCTCCGCCGCTGTCGGCTCGACGTTGAGCGCGCAGTCGGCGAAGACGAGCGCCCGGTCCGGCAGCGCCATCAGGAAGAAGCTCGACGGCGTCTCTACCCCCTCCCCGGGCCCGACCGTCATCATCCCGGCCTCGATCACGCGGCGCGTCGGGTTGGCCGCGCCCGCGACCATCGCCGCCGCCTCGCCCGCCGCGACCAGCGCGGCCCCGAAATAGAGCGGCTTCGCCACCAGCCGCGCCG
>JBEPXW010000370.1:0-3012 GCA_041641715.1 Pseudomonadota bacterium | reverse complement strand
GCGGCGCCGGACCGCTCGAACGTGTCCCTCAGGGCGGGCACGTCGTCTTCCGGCCGGCAGGTGCGGAACGTCAGGCTCACCAGGTTGCCCACCATCTCGTCCGTCAACTGCGGCGCCGCGAGGTCGAGCTGCGCCAGCAGCGCCGGATCGATTACCCCGGCCACCTGATCGTCATCGACGGCGACGACGGGGCCGCCTCCGTTTTGAAGAACCTTCGCGACCGCGTCGTCGACCGTCTCGTCGACCGAGACGACGGCGCCCGCGGGTTTCATGATGTCCTTGGCCTGGGTCATCGTAATCCTCGTCCTTCGACACGGTGCCAGAGCAACGACAATCGAATGCATGGGTTCCCCTCGAATCCTCCGGGCGAGACCCCAGCGATACCAGGGACCGGCTATGAGTAAGTTTGTCATTCGCCGTATATTTACAATAATTCCAAACTGCAGGCAAAAGCGTGAAACCTTCAATCCACGCGAATGACTATAATGAGCCATTAGCGCAAATTACGGTGCATTTTATCGAATGAAATCATTGAATTAATACTGATCCGCACCCATATGAAAGTCAGCGTCGCTTTCCACCTTCGTGAAAAATACAAAGGGAGGAACGAGAACAGTGCAGACCGACCTCTCGCAACGAATCCAGGAGGAAATCCCGCACCTGCGCCGCTACGCCGGCGCGCTGACCCGGGATCGCGCCGACATGGAGGACCTCGTTCACGACTGCGTCGAGCGCGCCCTCTCGCGCAGCGACCAGTTTCGGCCGGGCACCGACTTCAGGCGCTGGCTTTTCACCATCCTCCGCAACATCCACATCGACGGGCGGCGCAAGACCGCGCGCCGGGGCCATCATCTGCCGATCGAGGACTGGCACGCCGAGACCCGCTCGCCCGCCCCGCAGTACCACTACCTGCGGCTCGGCGAGGTTCAGGAGCGGCTGAACGCGCTGCGCCCCTGCGACCGCAGCATCGTGCTGCTCAGCGTCTTCGACGGCATGGATCAGGACCGGATCGCGCGGCGCATGAACGTGGCCGTCGGCACCGTCAAGAGCCGCCTTTCGCGCGCCCGACGGGCCCTCGCCGCCTGACTCGTCTCGCGGCACCCGGCCGCACGCGCTGCGCGCGGCCAACACCTTCCCAAACGCCCGATTTGGATTAATAAGGGTGGGGGCCCACTCCGGCCCCCACCGCAGGTCAGTCGAGGGAGGAGAGCGCATGATCTCTCACGACGACATCAAGACACTGATCCAGGCCGATGCCGACCCGGCCGTCTCGCTATTCCTACCGGTCCACGCCGCCCTCCCCGAGAGGCAGAAGAACGCGATCAGGATCCGCAACCTGATGCGCGAGGCGGAGGACCGCCTGCGCGAGCGGGGCGCCAGCCCCGACACGGTGCTCGCCGCCACGCGCAGGGCCTTCGAGCCCGAGCCGCCCGTCGAGGGCCGCGACACGAAGGGCCTCGCCGCCTTCACCGCCGGCGGCGAGCCGACGATCTTCGCGCTCCAGGGCGCGCCGCGCGAGCACGTCGCCGTTGGTGATGGCTTCGACATCCTGCCGCTCCTGCCCTTCCTCGAGGGGCAGGGCCGCTACTTCGTCATCACCCTCGACCGTGCGGCGCCCACGCTCTACCGGGGCAACCGGGTCGGCCTCGAGACGGTCGCCGAGGAGGTCATGGAGCGCAGCCTCGACGCGATCCGCGGCAGCACCGAGCTCCCCACGGCGCTGGGCTTCCATTCGACAGGCCCCTCCGGCCGCGCCGGCGCGTCCGGCTACCGCCACGCGCACGGCGAGAGCCCGGAGGACTACGAGCAGACCGAGCTCGACCTGTTCGCTCACGGCATCGCGCGGGCCGTCGAGCGGCACCTCAAGTCCGAGACCGCGCCACTCGTCCCGGTCGGCGAGCCCAACCTCCTGGGCATGTTCCGCACTCACTGCCGCTATGCCGGGCTGACCGACAGCGCCGTGGCGAAGTCGCCCGCGGGACTGGACGGCGCCGGGCTCTTCCGCGCCACGCTCGCCGTCGCCGACGAGGCGCTCGCCGAGCCGGTCCGGAACGCGGTTGCCCGCGCCGCCGAGGGCCACCACCGCGGCGACGGGACAGTCTCGGTCGCGCCGACCGAGATCGCCGACGCCGCCGAGCAGGGCCGCATCGGAACCCTGCTGCTCGCCCGCGACGCGACCGGCTTCGCGCTGCGCGCCACCGAGGCCGACGGCGACGAGGAGAACGAAGCGGCGGAACGGCGCAGCCTCTGCGACCGCATCGTCCGGGCGACCATCCGGCACGGCGGCGAGGTCATGCCCGTCGGCCCGGAGGACCTGCCGGCCTCGGCGCGGATGGCGGCGCTCTTCCGGTTCTAGGCGGCTTGCCGGCGGGGCAGCGAGGGGGCGTGCCCGGCAATCACGCAGGGCCGGTTGCCGGATCGCGGCGAATGCGCGGCGGCGGGCCGGGCGTGGCCGCTCACGCGATCAGGCCGGCGATGCGCCGGGTGAGCTCATCGCCCGCCTCGTCGCGGCTCAGCATGGCCGTGGCGCCGTGCTCCCCGCTCGCCGCCTCCGCCTGCCCGCCGTCGGTCAGCACCAGGAACGGGACGCCCCGGGAGGCCAGATGCTTGGCCGCGTCCGCGGCCGCCTCCGCGCCGGAACCGATCACCGCGGCGGCGATGTCCGCATCGCCGACAAGCGAGCGCGCTTCCGCGCGGCCGGCCACCGGGCCCGCCACGCGGAAACCCGCCCGCTCGAGCATGCGCGCGATGCCGTGCCCGACGACCGGGTCGCCCTCCACCACCAGCACGGTCGGCCGTTTTCCGTCCGCCGTGTCGCCGGCCACGAAAGAGTCGTTGTCGACAACGCCGACATCACGCGACGGCACCGCGCCTTCGAGCATGGCGGACTCGTCGACGAGCGGCGTCCCGGCGCGCAGCCCGAGGTTCATGAGGGCGCGCACCGCGGCCGAGCGCGACGGCATCCGGGTCTCGAAGCGCCACTCCTCGACCCGCAGGACCTCGTCGAGTGTC
>JBEPXW010000369.1:0-3018 GCA_041641715.1 Pseudomonadota bacterium | reverse complement strand
CACGCAGGCCACGCCCCCGAGCGCGATGGCGGCGAAGGCGGTGCCCTTGCCGAGGTCGCGCGCGGCCTCCGACCCGGCGAGCGCATAGGAGCCGGTGGCGACCACCGCCACCCAGGCCCAGAAGGCGTAGAGCTCCCACATGTGGCCGATGTAGCCGAGCACCGCGAGACGGAGCGGGCGGTTGGTCCAGACCAGCTTGATGGCGGTGGGGTCGAGCGTCGGCGCCCGCGCGTGGTGCGGGCCGAGGCCGACCGCCAGAATCGCCACGCCCCCCGCCGCCGCCGCGAGGGTCGAGGCCCAGATGGTCAGCCGCCAGTCGGCGCCGCCGAGGAGCGCCATGAGATGCGGGCTGGCCGAGCCGATGGTCAGCGCCCCGACGAGGAGCGAGATGAGGAGCGCCCGGTCGGCCTTGCCCCAGCCCGCGGCGATCTTCATGCCGACGGGGTAGACGCCGGCCATGGTCGCGCCCGTCAGGGCGCGGAGCACAACCGCCTCCCACCCGCCGATTGGCACGGCGAGCAGCGCAAGATTGGAGGCGGCGGCGGCCAGGGCGGAGGCCATGAAGACGCGGCGCGGGTCGAAGCGGTCGGCCAGCCCGAGCGCGGCATAGGCCAGCGCCCCCACCGCGAAGCCGAGCTGGACGGCCGCGGAGAGCCAGGCGAGCCGGTCCGCGCCGACGCCGGCCTCGCGCGCCATCTCGGGCAGCACGGCGGCCGAGGAGAACCAGAGCGAGAGCACCGCGATCTGGGTCAGGATCAAGAGCGCGACCGAGCCGCGCTTGCCCGTGAGGCCGATGGTCGGCATTCCCTCGCTCCCCCCGAAAGCCCGTGCCGGCTACGCTCGCGCGCGGCCGGTCGTCTGTCCAAGGGTCGGCCCCCGGCGCCCCGTGTCAAGCAGGGCCATGGCGACGACGGCGGTGCCGTGCCCGGTCAGGCCGTGAGCTGGCCGAGCGCGATGGCTCACGCCGAGGCCAGGAGCCCGACGCCCAGCACCGGGCTGAGCCGGCGGCCCCAGGGCAGGTTCTTCTCGACGGCCATCACCGCGCCGAGCGCCAGCATCCAGCCGACATTGCCGGCGGCGACCGCGAACATCAGCAGCATCAGCGCCCAGCAGCAGCCGACGCAGAAGGCGCCGTGACGCACGCCGAGCAGGAAGGCGCCGAGCCGGCCCTCCTGCCGGCGCCAGTAGTGGATCACGAAGCTGAGGGGCGTGCGGCACTTCTCGAGGCATTTGTGCTTGAGCGCGGAGAACTGGAAGGCGCCCGCCAGCGCCAGCGTCCCCGCGCCGATCGCCCAGGCGGCGGTGCGGCCCGGATCGACCCTGTCGAGGGCGGCGAGCAGCATCCAGTCCGCCGCGTGCGCCGCCACCCCGAAGCCGAGCCAGACCGCGAGGTAGCCGCCGATCAGCAGCGCCACCAGCACCTCCTGGTCGGCGCGGCGGAGCGTGAGGCGGCGGAACATCTCGATCAGCGGGAAGGTGGTCGGCAGCATCATCGCCGCCACCATCAGCACCCAGCCGAGGACGTAGAGGTTGAGGACCCCGAGCGGCCCCGCCGAGAGGCAGAGCTCGCGCATCATCGAGTGGTCGAGATAGACGGCGTAGGGTGACCGCTCCCAGAGGAACAGCACCGTCCAGGCGAGCGCCACCATTGCCGCGAGGACCGGCAGGAAGAGGCTCCGGTGGGCGACCGCCCGGACGGCCATGTCTCAGGCCTCGAGCCGGAACTGCCCCTGGACGGAGTTGTGCCCCGAGAGGTCGATGTCGAAGCCGAGCTCGGCGTTCTTCGCCCGGTACCGCGGCGCCTTGCCGACATAGGCCGGCGAGCCGGGGATGGTCGAGAACACCGTGTCGACCAGCGTGGTGGTGCCGCCGGTGGCCCCCTGGAAGGCCTCCATCCGGATGTCGATGTCGTCGCCGACGACGAGCGTGCCTTTGCCCTCGCTGACGTCGACGTTGATCCGCGCGTCCTTCACGGTGAGTACCTCGCCGACGAGCTGGACGAGGTCGGCGACCGGCCCGCCGGCCTTGCCGGTCCAGACCTCGAGGAGCGCGTCCTTCTGCTCGGCGCTCGCCCGGTCATCGACGTAGACAACGGCGCGCCAGTTGCCCGCGAGCACGTTGCCCGGGATGTGGGCGAGCACGCCGATGGTCAGTCCGGAGACGTCGATGCCGTTTATCGTGCCTTTCTGGATGTGCCAGAAGACCGAGCCGTCGCAGGCCCCGCCGTCCGGGTCCTCGCCGACCCAGCACGGGCAGACCGCCTTGCAGGTGCAGACCTCGAGAAGCTGGCCTTCGAGCGCGTAGGGCATGGCTTTCCTCCACTAGTAATTGATCCGCGCGTGACGCGCGGTCCCCCTGTTGCCTCTGCCCAATGGTTTCCCTCGTCCGTGTCCAGCCGGGTCCCCCGCCTTGGCCCTGAAATCTGATTGCGCGGGGTGCCGCTGGTGGTCGCGTTTGTATCAGAGATTCGCCGTTCCGTCACACGTGAATGCGTCCACAGGCGGGCAGGGGGTGCATTGACGGGACGGGCGCCGGGGCGCTTCACTCGCAGGCCGCGCCGCGCATGGGCCTCGTCGCGTCATCACCCGGCTTGACCGTGTGATCCGGCGGCGGGGGCGGGCCGGCAGGGCCGGATGCCGCGGTCAGGCCCGGGCTTGACCTGCGGCCAGGGTGGCGTCACCCGGCGCGGATCATGTCCGCCGCCTTCTCGGCGATCATCACCACGGGGGCGTTGGTGTTGCCCGAGATCAGCGTCGGCATGACGGAGGCGTCGACCACGCGCAGGCCGTCGAGGCCGCGGAGCCGCAGCGTCTCGTCCACCACGGCGCGCTCGTCGGTGCCCATGCGGCAGGTGCCGGCGGGGTGGAAGATGGTCGCGCCGACCTCGCGGGCGCGGGCGAGGATCTGGTCGTCGGTCTCGTGCTCGGCGCCGATGCTCATCTCCTCGGCGACGTAACCCGCCATGGCGGGCTGCGCCATGATGCGCCGGGTGATGCGCACGCCGGCGATGGTGGCCAT
>JBEPXW010000368.1:0-3029 GCA_041641715.1 Pseudomonadota bacterium | reverse complement strand
TGCCGTGATCGAGCGCCCCGGCCGCGCTGCGGCGGAGGTCGTCGCCGAGGCCGTCGCCGGGACGGTCCGGAACTTCCCCTGGCCGAAGTCCATGCGCTGGGGCGAGGGGAGTCTCCGCTGGGTGCGCCCGCTCCACGCCATCCTCTGCATCCTGACGGACGAGCACGGCGTTGCGGTGGTGCCGGTCGAGATCGAGGGCGTCGCGGCCGCCGACCTCACCCGCGGCCACCGCTTCATGGCCCCCGATGCGTTCCGCGTCACCGGCTTCGAGGACTACGCCGAGAAGCTGAAGGCCGCGAAGGTCATCCTCGACCCGGAGGAGCGCGCCGCGCGCATCGAGCACGACGCGAAGCAACTGGCCTTCGCGCAAGGCATGGAGGTCGTCGAGGACAAGGGCCTTCTCATGGAGGTCGCCGGCCTCGTCGAGTGGCCCGTGACGATGATCGGCGACATCGGCGAGGCGTTCCTGGATCTGCCCCCCGAGGTCCTCCAGGTCTCGATGAAGGAGCACCAGAAGTTCTTCTCGGTGCGCAACCCCGGCACCGGCCGCATCGAGAAGTTCGTCACGGTCGCCAACATCGAGGCCAGCGACGGCGGCAAGCAGATCCTCGCCGGCAACCGCCGCGTGCTGGCGGCGCGGCTCGACAACGGCCGCTTCTTCTGGGATTCGGACTTGCGGGTGGTATCGGGCCGCGGCATGGAGGGCATCGCCGAGATGGCGAAGCCCCTCGAGGACATGGTTTTTCATGCCAAGCTTGGAACGCAACTCGATCGTCTCGATCGGATTGCCAAGCTAGCAGGCGCGTTGGCCTCGGAGATTGATGCCGACGCCGGCCTCGCCGAGCAGGCCGCTCGCGTCGCCAAGGCCGATCTGGCCTCGGAGATGGTCTTCGAGTTCCCCGAATTGCAGGGCGTCATGGGTCGCTACTACGCCCGCGCCGCCGGCCTGCCTGATGAGGTGGCCGAGGCGAGCGAGGCACACTACCGGCCAATAGGGCCGAATGACAATGTGCCTACCGAGCCGGTTTCAGTTGCCGTGGCATTGGCCGACAAGATCGACATGCTGACCGGATTTTGGGCAATCGGCGAAAAGCCCACTGGTTCAAAAGATCCGTTCGCGCTCAGGAGAGCAGCCCTCGGCGTTGTTCGCACAATTCTTGCCAACGAAATCAGAATGTCGCTGACACCGTTTCTTTTGCGCTCGACGGCTGAGTGTCGAAATGATGTTCTTTCATTAGAACTTCAAGCGGTGAATTTAGAGCAGTCCGAAATTGCTCATGTCCTTGCACGCGTTCGTAGGGGGCCAGAGGAGCAAGCCGAAGCAGAGCGAGTCGAACGACTTGAACAAAGAGAGGCAGAACTCAAGGAGCGCGTGGGTGAAATATTGGACCTAATGGAAACAGACTATCAACCCAACACTCCAGACGTTGTAAGTCTCCTCGCCTTCTTCGCCGACCGCCTGAAGGTCGCCCTCCGCGACCAGGGCATCCGCCACGACGTCATCCAGGCCTGCTTCGATCTCGGCGGCCAGGACGACCTCGTGCTGCTGGTCGAGCGGGTGCGCGCGCTTCAAAAATTCCTCGCCACCGAGGACGGGGCCAATCTGCTCACCGGCTACCGCCGCGCCGCCAACATCGTCGAGATCGAGGAGAGGAAGGAGGGCGGCGTCATCGAGTACTCCGGCGAGCCCGACCCGAAATTCGCCGAGCTCGACGAGGAGCGCGCCCTCTTCGCCGCCCTCGACGCCGCCGAGCCCGCCATCGCCGACGCCCTCGCCCGCGAGGACTTCGCCGCCGCCATGGCCGCGATGGCGAAGCTGCGCCCGGTGATCGACGCCTTCTTCGAGCGTGTCACCGTCAACGCCGAGAACCAGATTGTCCGCCGCAACCGCCTCTGCCTCCTCAACCGCATCCGCCAGGCCATGCGCCAGGTCGCCGTCTGGGAGGCCATCGAGGGGTGAGCGCGACAGGAAACGGTCCAGTGGACCGCTTTCCGCGCGAACGCCCGCGCCCCACGGCCGCGGGCCGGCATAAGGCGGAAAGAGCAAACCGCCCGGCGGATCGTATCTAGTGCAAGGGGAGCCACGCGGCTCGCCCGTCCCGGTCACCCCATCGTGACTCCGCTCGCCCGTCGGCATCCCGTAGGCTGCGCCGCCATGCGCGCGGCCCTAGCCCTCCTTGCCGTTTTCGTCGCCGCCCCGGCGCCCGCCGCCGACATCGGCATCGCCAATGTCGAGGTCACCGGCCCGCGCGACAGCGCCCTCGTCCGCGACCTCGACGCCGCGGTGGACGCCACGACCGAGGCCGTCGGTAGCTGCCGCGAGGCCGGCGGCACGCTCGAGACCTGCCTCTGCGAGAGCCGCCCCGAGATCGCCACGGTCCGCGCCGCCCTCGACGCCGTGCTCGCCGCGAACCCGGAATGGCAGGACGAGACCCTCTTCCTCGCCGATAACGGCGAGGGCCGGTCCCTGACCATCTTCCTCGACACGGTGGCCCGGTTGGCGGCTCCCCGGGACTGCCCGTGAGGCGGCGCGCAGGGACACTACGAAAGCACTACCGAAACACTACCGGAGCACGACCCGGGCAATACCGGAGAAACCTCCTCCTAAACCGGCCAACTCTTATATAAGAGTTATAAGAGTTAACCATATCTGCCGCCCCGGGCACGCCGCTCTTGTGCACCTGCGAACGCGCGGGCTATCACCGTCGCATGACCCGCGCCCTGCCAGAGATCGGCTGGATTGCCCCGGGCGAGCCCCCGCTCGCGCCCGAGACCCACGGCGAGAAGGCAGCCTGGCTTTCCCGCGCCGCCGCTCTCGGCCTGCCCGTGCCGCCGGCCTTCGCGATCCCCGCCGTCCTCCTCGCCGACCCGCAGGCGGCCCGACCGGCCATCGCCAACGCCCTGGAAACGCTCGAGAAACAAACGGGCGCGAAGCTGGGCGACGCTACCGCCCCGCTCCTCGTCTCGGTCCGCGCCTCGGCGCCGGGCGGCGGCGGCGCGGCGGCCCCGGCGATCCTCAACATCGGCGT
>JBEPXW010000367.1:468-3037 GCA_041641715.1 Pseudomonadota bacterium | reverse complement strand
GGTAACGGGGATTTCGCAGATGCAGCAGCACTACTACGGGACCGGCCGCCGCAAGACCTCGAGCGCGCGCGTGTTCATGCGTCCGGGCTCGGGCAACATGACCGTCAACGGCGTGCCCGTGGACCGGTACTTCGGCCGCGAGACGGCGCGCATGATCCTGCGCCAGCCGCTGGACAAGGTCGAGATGGGCGACCGCTTCGACTTCCTGGTCACGGTCGACGGCGGCGGCGGCAGCGGCCAGGCGGGCGCCATCCAGCTCGGCATCGCGCGCGCCCTGGCGGCCTACGACGAGGGCCTGCGCCCCGATCTGCGGCGCAACGGCTTCCTGACCCGAGACGACCGCGAGGTCGAGCGCAAGAAGATCGGCCTGCGCAAGGCCCGCCGCGCGACGCAGTACTCCAAGCGCTGACCCGGACGGGGTTGCCCCCGCGCCCGCCCCTGCGTAGGGTACGGGGTCGCATTACTGGGGGATCGTCTAGCGGTAGGACTACGGACTCTGACTCCGTCAGCGGAGGTTCGAATCCTCCTCCCCCAGCCAATCTCCCGAGACGCCGCCCCGGCCCGCCCGGCGCGGCGTTTCTTGTTCCGGGTGTCGGACGCAGTAAAAACGGAACCGCGAATGGACGCGAATCAACGCGAATGGCGCCGTGGGGTGGGATGGTCAGTTGGAGCTCCGCTGGCCCCTCGTCGGCCCACGCCCCATGGGAACCACGAATGGACACGAATGGACACGAATGTAGCCGCAGCGGCTCGGTAGTGTCCCGGGAGCCGAGCTGAACGGCCGCAGGGATCCGCTCACGTTCAGCGAAGCTCCGCCACGCGCCGGAGGATCCCGCGAGGCCATTCGTGTTCATTCGTGTCCATTCGTGGTTCAGGCAGGCGCGATGCTCCGCGGGGCGGCCAGCGTAGCTCCCCCACGCGAGACATTCCGACGCGCCCATTCGCGTTCATTCGCGTTCATTCGTGGTTCTGCTTTCCGTTCCGGCGCCGCAGCGCTCAGGTGATGCGCTCGATGCCGCCGGCGCCGGCGACGAGGATCTCGTCGGCGCCGCGCAGGGCGAAGATGCCATTGCAGACGACGCCCGGGATGTCGTTGATGCGGCGCTCCGTCTGCATCGGCTCCATGATCTCGAGGTTGTGCACGTCGAGGATCAGGTTGCCGTTGTCGGTGGTGAAGCCGTGCCGCAGCTCGGGCCGGCCGCCGAGCTTCGTGAGCTGGCGTCCGACGAAGGAGCGCGCCATCGGGATCACCTCGACGGGCAGCGGGAAGCCCCCGAGCCAGTCGACGCGCTTGCTCTCGTCGACGATGCAGACGAAGCGGGCGCTGGCGCCGGCGACGACCTTCTCGCGCGTCAGCGCGCCGCCGCCGCCCTTGGTCAGGGCACGGTGGGGGGTATACTCGTCGGCACCGTCGACGTAGAGCGGCAGGTCGCCCGTGTCGTTGAGCTCGAGCACGGAGATGCCGTTGGCGCGCAGGCGCTCGGCGGAGGCCTCCGAGCTGGCCACGGCGCCGGCGATCCGGCTCGCCATCCCGGCGAGCGCGTCGATGAAGTGATTCACGGTCGAGCCCGTGCCGACGCCGACGACCATGTCGTCGTCGACGTAGCGGAGGGCGGCCTCGGCGGCCTGGCGTTTCTGATCGTCCTGGGACATGGCGGTCCTCGTTCGCAGAGCGGGTGGGTCGGTCCCCGGGCGCGGTCCGGTACCGGTTCGCGAGCGAGCTCGCTCCCGCAAGGGTACCATCGGCTCGGCAGGAGCGAGCCTGCTCGCGAACGGGCAGCTGTTCAAGACCCGGGCGAGTTGTTACCGTAAAAGGCTTATGGATCGCTACATCGAGAAAATCCTCTCCGCGCGCGTCTACGACGTCGCGATCGAGTCACCGCTCGACGAGGCCTACGCGCTTTCGCGGCGTGTCGGCAACCGCGTCCTGCTCAAGCGCGAGGACCTGCAGAGCATCTTCTCGTTCAAGCTGCGCGGCGCCTACAACAAGATCTGGCAGCTCACCCGCCACGACACCATCGAGGGCGTGGTCGCGTCCTCGGCCGGCAACCACGCCCAGGGCGTCGCGCTGGCGGCGAAACGGCTCGGCCTCAAGGCCGTCATCGTCATGCCGCGCACGACGCCGCAGATCAAGGTCGACGCCGTGCGCGCCCTCGGGGCGCGCGCCGTGCTCACCGGTGACGCCTACGACGAGGCCTACGCCCATGCCCGCGAGATCGAGGAGGAGAAGGGATTTCCCTTCATCCATCCATTCGACGACCCGGACACCATCGCGGGCCAGGGCACGATCGGCATGGAGATCTGTCGCCAGTTCGGAGAGGAGCTGCATGCGGTGTTCGTGCCGGTCGGCGGCGGCGGCCTGATCGCCGGCATCGCCGCCTTTGTCAAGTACCTGCGCCCGGAGACGAAGATCATCGGCGTCGAGCCCGACGACGCGGCCTCCATGCACGTCTCGCTCGAGCGTGGCCGGCGCACGCGCCTGAACCACGTCGGCATCTTCGCCGACGGCGTGGCCGTGGCGCAGCCGGGCAAGGAGACCTTCCGCCTGGCGCGCAAGTACGTCGACGAG
>JBEPXW010000367.1:0-458 GCA_041641715.1 Pseudomonadota bacterium | reverse complement strand
AGATCTGTGCGGCCATCAAGGACGTATTCGGCGACACGCGCACGCTCGCGGAGCCCGCGGGTGCGCTCGGCGTGGCCGGGATCAAGCGTTACGTCGAGCGCGAGGGCGTCAGCGACCAGAACCTGATCGCCGTGATCTGCGGCGCCAATATCAATTTCGACCGCCTGCGGCACGTCGCGGAGCGGGCCGAGCTCGGCGAGCATCGCGAGGTCCTGTTCGCCGCGACCATCCCGGAACGCCCCGGGAGCTTCCGCAAGTTCTGCCACGCGCTCGGCAAGCGCTCGGTCACCGAGTTCAACTATCGCTATGCGGATTCGGAGCGGGCACACGTGTTCGTCGGCGTGCAGACGCGCGGCGGCGCCGAGGAGCGTGACGAGATCCTCGAGGACCTGCGTGCGCAGGGCTACGAGGTCCTGGACCTGACCGAGAACGAGATGGCGAAGCTGCACATCCGCTAT
>JBEPXW010000366.1:0-3037 GCA_041641715.1 Pseudomonadota bacterium | reverse complement strand
GCGCTCCAGCGTCTCGGCCAGCGCCGGCTGGCGGTGCCGGCTGCCCACCGGCGGCACGCGCCCGTCCGGCAGGAAGACGCGGGCGGCGTTCGGGTCGCGGCGCACGTAGTCGGCCTTGGCGGCGAAGTCGGCATGGACCCGCGACGAGACCGGGTAGCCGTCGCGGGCATAGCGGATGGCGGGCTGCAGGAGCTCGTCGAGCCCCTTCGTGCCGTGATCGGCCAGGAGCCGCTCCCACGCCTCGATCGCCCCCGGCACGGTGACGGCGTGGGCCGAGTTCTCGGGGATCGCGTCCATGCCCCGCTCGGCATACCAGTCCACCGAGGCCGCCGCCGGCGCCTTGCCCGAGCCGTTATACGCGACGATGTCCGCCGCGCCGCCCTTGGCGTAGAGGCAGAAGCAGTCGCCGCCGATGCCGGTCGACTCGGGCTCGACAACGCACTGCACCGCGCAGGCCGCCACCGCGGCGTCGAGCGCGTTGCCCCCCGCCTTCAGCACGTCGACCGCCGTCTGGGTGGCGAGCGTGTGCGACGTCGCCGCCATGGCCTCGGTGCCGTGCACCGGCGACCGGCCCGGCAGTTCCAGATTCCTCATTCGTTAGCTCCTCTCCCAGTCTTGCTTTTCCCGCGCAGGGCGCGGGCGCGACCTTCCGCCTAACGGAATGTCTTTGCGGCAATGTTGCGGCCGCAGCCCCCGTAGCTATAGTGGGCCCGCGCCGGCGCCGTCATGCATCGCGCCGACAATAAACGCGAGCCGGCCGTATCGCGCAAGGCGGGCTCGCAGCACGAGAGGAGGAAACCATGCGAAAGATCCTGTCCGCGATTACCATCTCCGCGGCGGCGCTCGCCGTGGCCGGACCGCCGGCGGCCCAGGCCGCCGAGGTGCCCTGCGACACGGCGCGGCTGATCGTGCCCTGGAAGGCGGGCGGCGGCACGCACGTGCTGTTCTCGATCTTCGAGAACACGATCCAGCGCCTCGACGTCGAGCCCAAGGTCAAGGTGGTCACCATCCCCGGCCAGGGCGGCAACAAGGGCGCCAAGGAGGCGGTCGACGCCAAGCCCGACGGCTGCACCCTCTTCGCCATCCACCAGTCGGCGATCACCAGCTTCCTGAACGGGCGCATCGACTTCCACTACGACGCCTTCAAGCCGGTGGCGCTGCTGACCAACACCCCCGACATCGTCGGCGCCGCCAAGGACACGCCCTGGAACAACTGGGACGAGTTCCAGGCGGACGTCATGGAGAACCCGGGCGAGTACAAGGTCGGCGCCACCTTCGGCTCCACGAGCCAGTTCATGTGGCTGCTGCTCGAGGACCAGACCGGCATGAAGTTCGACTACGTGCCCTATGACGGCACGCGCGAGCGCATGACGGCGCTCCTCTCGGGCGCCATCGACCTCGGCTCGCTCAACGTCGCCTCGGGCGCGCAGTACCTCAAGGAGGGCGAGCTCAAGGGCTTCGCCATCGCGGCGGAGGAGCGCGCGCCGCAGCTTCCCGACATGCCGACGCTGCAGGAGGTCGGCGTCGACATGGTCTTCGCGCTGCGCCGGGGCGTCGTCGCGCCTCCGGGCACGCCGGACGACGTGATCCAGATGTGGACCGAGATCTTCGAGACCGCCGCCAACGACGAGAAGCTCCTCGAGCAGATGCAGGCCAAGGGCACCGGCATCAACTATGTCGGCCCCGAGGGCTACGCCGAGTGGGCCGAGGAGACCTTCGAGGCCTACAAGAAGGTCGCCGTCAAGATCGGCATGTACAAGCCCGAGAGCTGACCCGACCTCTCCGGCGGCCCCGGGGCACGACCCTTGGGCCGCCGGCTCCCTGTCCAGCGCCACTCTCCCGGGGCCGCCCATGCCGCGCGTCAACCGCGACACCATCGCCGCCATCGCGCTGCTGGTGATCACCGGCGTCTTCATCGTCGCGACCTTCGACATCCGCCAGCCGGACTACGGCCAGCTCAGCCCCGCCGTCTGGCCGCGCATCATCCTCGGCATCCTCGCCGTGCTCTGCTTCGTCTTCCTGATCCAGTCGATCCGCCGCGGCCCCGAGGACGAGAACGGCGAGGAGGACGGCGCCCTCACGGAGGCCGAGGCCTTCGCCGACAAGACCCACCACTGGCGCAACGTGCTCTGGTGCTTCGCGCTCTTCCTCGCCTACCTCATGGCGCTGCCCTGGCTCGGCATGCTGGTGGGCGGCATGGCCTTCAGCTTCCTGCTGCTCTCGGTGCTCGGCGGCTGGCACCCGCGCCTGATCGCGCTCCACGCCGCCATCGCCGTCGTGACGGTGGGCGGCATGTGGAGCCTCTTCACCTACGCCCTCGGCGTCTACCTGCCGCGCGGCGAGCTCTTCGGCACCTTCTGAGGGGGCGGGCATGGTCTGGGACAACATCCTGCTGGCCCTCGGCGAGATCGCCGCCATCGAGACGCTGATCTTCATGGCCATCGGCGTCTCGGCCGGGCTGCTGGCCGGCTCGATCCCGGGCTTCACCATCGCCATGGCGGTGGTGCTGACCTTGCCCTTCACCTTCGCCATGCCGCCCGAGCAGGGGCTCGCCACCATGGTCTCGGTGCTCGTCGGCGGCCTCTCCGGCGGTCTCATGGCCGGGATCCTGACGGGCATCCCCGGCACGCCCTCCTCTGTGGCGACCACCTTCGACGGCTTCCCGATGGCGCGGCGCGGCGAGCCCGGATTCGCGCTCGGCCTCGGGGTCTGGTCGTCCTTCTGCGGCGGCATGATCTCGGCCGTGATCCTCATGCTGTTCGCGCCGCAGCTCGCCCGCGTCGGGCTCGAGTTCCAGCCCTGGGACTTCTTCATGCTGGTGATCTTCGCCCTGACGGTCACCGCCAGCCTCGCGGGGCGCAACCTCGTCAAGGGCCTGATCGCCGGCGCGCTCGGTCTCCTCGTCCGCGCCGTCGGCGAGGACCCGGCCATCGGCATGAGCCGCTTCGACTTCGGCATCGACGAGCTCAGGGGCGGCTTCGACTTCATCGCCGTGCTGATCGGCCTCTTCGCCTTCTCCCAGCTCCTCTCCGACATC
>JBEPXW010000365.1:0-3048 GCA_041641715.1 Pseudomonadota bacterium | reverse complement strand
AGGGTGCGGGGCTGCGCGCCCGCACCCGGGCGCTCTGCACGGCACTGGCGCGTATCACCCCGGCCGCGGAATTTGCCTCGCTCAATGTCTCGACGGCCGCTGCGGTCGCGCTCTATGCAGCTTCCGCGCGAATGTGAGCTGCGCCGTTCACCCTGGCGGCGGTCTCCGGCGGGTATTTCCCTCACGAAATTGCGACAGAGGGTTACAAATCAGCAACCATGTGCCCATATTATGAGAGCGAGGCGGAGTTGAACGTCCCGCCTCACTACTCACTGTCCCTCGTTCCGACTTGATGTCCGCCGGTCTATATCCCCCCACACGGAGAATACCGGCGGACCCTTTTTCCCCCTTTCGGCACCGGGCCGCGCACACCCCCTCGCGCCGACCGCGCCGGTGTGGCAGAAACGGGCCCCATGGCGAGCGCACCCGAGAGCCCGACCTACAGCCACGCCCACATCCGCTCGATCCTCGAGAGCGTGCGGACCGTCGCCGTCGTCGGCGTCTCGCTGAATGACGTGCGGCCATCCTACTACGTGACCCGCTACCTCACCCTCAAGGGCTACAACGTCATCCCGGTGAATCCGCGCTATGCGGGGCGGGAGGCCTTCGGCAACCCGGTCTGCGAGTCGCTCGCCGCCATCCCGCGTGTGCACGACCCCATCGACATGGTCGAGATCTTCCGCCGCTCGGACCAGGCGGGCGCGGTGGTGGACGAGGCGATGGAGCATCTCATCGACCGCGGCCTCAAGGTCATCTGGATGCAGATCGGCGTCATTAACCGGGAGGCCGCGGCCCGGGCCGAGGCGAAGGGCCTCACGGTCGTCATGAACCACTGCCCGAAGATCGAGTACCAGCGCCTCTATGGCGAGTTGCGTTGGGGCGGCATTAACACCGGCATCATCTCCTCGAAGCTCGGCTGAGCGGGGCGACCTCCGGGCCGGGCCGGGGCCGGGCTCAGTCGCCGCCGGTGCGCCCGTCCTTTGCGAGGTGCCGCGCGAAGGCGCGCAGCGTCTCCTCGCTGACGTGGTGCTCGATGCCCTCCGCGTCCGATTCCGCGACCACGGGGTCGATGCCCAGCGTGACGAGGAAGTCGCGCACCAGACGGTGCCGCGCCCGGCAGCGCTCAGCCAGCGCGCGGCCCGCCTCGGTCAGGAAGATGGCGCGGTAGGGCTCGGTGCGGACGAGCCCCTCGCGCTTCAGCCGCTTCAGCGTGCCGTTGACGGTCGCCGCGGTGACCCCGAAGCGCTGCGCGAGGTCCACGGCGCGCACCTCCCCGGTGCTCTCCTCCAGATCGGCGATCAGCTCGACATAGTCCTCGGCGACCTCGCTGGAATGCGCGTCGCGCACGCGCCCGAAGTCCTGCGCGTGGTGCTCGACCGCCTTCAGCCCGGCCCTGTCCCGCGACATCGCTGGCCTCCGCTCGTCCTGGGGCCGGCAGCGTAGCGTCGGCGTGCCGCGGACGCAATTTAGGCTTGCCTGTATTTTTTCGTCATGCCAAACTCACGTATCTGCAGCAGCCGCGGGGCATGCTCGTGTTTTCGGCGACGCGACGACAGATTGTGACGGGACTGGCCGGGCTCGCGGGCCTAGCCGGCGCGCAGGGGCGCGCGGCGGTCCAGGGCGACCCGGCTCGGACCGACGTCGCCGAAGCGGATGTCGGGCAGGACTACGCCGCGAGCGGTTCCGGCCACCTCGCCGAGACGCGCGGCAACAACACCGTGGTCGGCGAGGTCGACCACGCCGCCAACGGCTTCACGCCCGGGGAGCTGCTCACCGAGTTCGACCATGGCACGCTGACCGAGGACGCCGACGGCCGCCGCGTCCGCGAGTGGTCCATCACCGCCGTCGACCGCGAGCTCGAGATCGCCCCCGGCGTCTTCTTCCCGGCCTGGACCTACAATGGCCGCGTCCCCGGCCCGACGCTGCGCTGCGTCGAGGGCGAGCGGCTGCGCATCCACTTTGCCAACGCCGGCAGCCACCCGCACACCATCCACCTGCACTCGATCCACGCAGCCGGCATGGACGGGATCCCCGGCGTCGGGCAGGTGGCGCCAGGCGAGTCCTTCACCTACGAGGTCCCGGCCGAGCCGATGGGCTGCCACCTCTACCACTGCCACTCGCTGCCGCTGAAGCGCCACATCCACAAGGGTCTCTACGGCGCCCTCGTCATCGACCCCGACCCCGAGCGCCATCCCGACCAGCGCGCGGCCGCGCTCGGGCGCCGCCACGGCACGCCCGAGAACGCCCGCTGGCAGGAGTTCGTCATGGTGATGAACGGCTTCGACACCAACTTCGACGACGAGAACGAGTTCTACGCCGTCAACACCATCCCCTTCGCCTACCAGAAGCATCCGATCCCGGTCGCCCGCTCGCGCCCGATCCGCATCTACCTCGTCAACGCGACCGAGTTCGACCCCATCAACTCGCTGCACCTGCACGCCAACTTCTTCGACTACTACGATCACGGCACGACGCTCGCCCCGACGCACCGGATGATGGACACCATCATCCAGTGCCAGGCGCAGCGCGGCATCGTCGAGATCAGCTTCGCGAACCACGAGCCGGGCCTCTACATGTTCCACGCGCACCAGTCCGAGTTCGCCGAGCTCGGCTGGATGAGCTTCTTCCGGGTGGAGGACGCATGAGGGGACGCTGGATCTGGCTTGCCCTGCCGCTCGTGGCGCTCGCCGCGATCCTCGCGGTGATCCTGCTCGGCCGGCCGCTCGACCGGCTTACGGCCGGGGCGCCCCCGGTAGAGGAGCTTGCCGTCCAGTCCGTGACGCTCGAGCCGGGGCGCATCCTGCTCGGCGTGCGCGCCGACGGCTCGAGCCCGGTGACCATCGCCCAGGTGCAGGTGGACGGCGCCTGGCGCGACTTCTCCGTCCGCCCCGATCCGAGTATCGGCCGCCTCGGGCGCGCCACGGTCGAGATCCCCTATCCCTGGGTCGAGGGCGAGGCCCACCATATCACGCTGCTCACCGCCACCGGCGCGGCCTTCGAGCACACGATCGACGTCGCCGTGCCGAACCCCGCGCCGGGCGGCGCCAT
>JBEPXW010000364.1:0-3057 GCA_041641715.1 Pseudomonadota bacterium | reverse complement strand
CTTCCTGACAACCCAGCTCGACTTCTCGAATGCCGGCGATCTGCAGAACTTCGTCGACGACGGCGTCCTCGAGATGCTGAAGAGCGCCGTCGAGGAGCAGGGCTACGTCGACGCCGAGAACATGCTGGCCGCCTTCAACTCCCTGCGCTCAACCGACCTGGTCTGGGGCTTCGTCATCAACAACTACCTGCTCGGCAAGGACAACTTCCCGTTCGATCTCCTATACTGGAACTCCGACTCGACGCGCATGCCGGGCAAGCTGCACCTCTTCTACCTGCGCGAGTTCTACCACCGGAACACGCTGGCCAAGGGCGAGCTCGAGATCGACGGCATCACGCTCGACCTCAAGAAGGTGAAGATGCCCTGCTACCACGTCGCCACGCGCGAGGATCACATCGCCCCCTCGCCGAGCGCCTACCGGGCGGCGCAAATGCTCGGCTCCGAGAGCCAGCGTTTCGTGCTCGCGGGCTCGGGCCACATCGCCGGCGTGGTGAACCCGCCGGCGGCGGAGAAATACCAGCACTGGGTCAGGGCCGGCGTGAAGGAGCCGAATCTCGAGGTGTGGCTCAAGAAGGCGGAGGAGCAGCCTGGCTCGTGGTGGCCCGACTGGCACGCCTGGCTGGCGAAGCGCTCGCGGAAGAAAGTCCCCGCGCGCGAGCCGGGGCAAGTGCTCGAGCCGATCGAGGACGCCCCCGGGTCCTACGTCAAGGTGCGCTTCGACGCGGGCTGAGGCGCTGGCGCCGCGCTCGCGCCCCGCCGCCTTCGGCGCTATACTGGCGGCGATGGTGGGGAGTCCGGCCATGCGGCTTTGGCGACGACTCGACCCGCGCCGGCGCACGGTGGGGCGGCGCCTGTGCGCGCCGCTCGTCGTCTTCCTCCTGGCGCTCGCCCTCGCGGGCGGCGCGCGCGCGGCCAGGTGCGACTACAGCGGCTTCGAGAAGCCCTGCACGGTGCAGGGGGGCGAGTACCGCGTGCTCATCCCCGAGGGCGAGGGGCCCTTCCCCGCCATGGTCTATCTCTACGGCTCGGGCGGGCGCAGCGTGACGATCGCCAACCATCCCGTGTTCGAGGCCGCGGTGGCCGGCCGCGGCTACGCGCTGGTCGTGCCGGCGGCGCGCGAGATGACCTACCAGGGCGGCATCCGCGACACCGGCTGGGGGCTCAGGAGCGAGCCGGAGCGGGCACGCGACGAAGCCGCCTTCCTCCGCCGCGTGATCGACGACGCGGTGCGCCGTTTTCACCTCGACCGCGAGCGGGTCCTGCTCGCCGGGCAGTCGCGCGGGGGCTTCCTCGTCTGGGAGATCGCCTGCCACGAGCCCGGCCTCGCCGCGGCCTACGCGGTGCACGGGGCCGGCTACCTCGGTGACATGCCCGAGGCATGCGCGGGCCCGGTGCGCTTCCTGCAGACGCACGGCGCCGAGGACACGGTCGTGCCGATGGACGGCAGGCAGGGCCCCGTGCCCTGGCACAGCATGAACCCGGTGGCCGAGAGCCTCGCGGTGCTGGCACGCGCGAGCGACTGCGCCGGGCCGGAGGGGCTTGCACCGGAGGCCCGTCTCGGCTTCGCCCGCCAGAGCTGGCCCGACTGCGCCCCCGGCAGCCGCCTCGACCTGATGGTCCACCCGGGCGGGCATGGCATGCCGGCAAGCTGGTTCCGCGTCGTCCTCGACTGGTTCGAGGAGCCGCTGCCCGAGGCCCCCGAGATCGCCCCGGTCAAGCGCCGGATCGGCACCGGGCTGCCGAATCCCGCCTCGGGCAGCGGGCGCTTCAAGGCCCCGCCCCCGCCGGGGGAGCGGGCGCTGAGCAGCGACTAGGCCGGCGTCGCCGGCCTCGAAGACGAAGCTCGGGCCGACGCGGCAGGCTTTCACTCCACGAAGGCCACGGGAACGCCCTCTTCGATCCGTGCGGCGAGCGCTTCGGCGTCCCAGTTCGTCATCCGGACGCAGCCGTGGCTCGCGTCCTTGCCGATCTTGGCGGGCTCGTCCGTGCCGTGGAGGCCGTAGGTCTCCTTGGAGAGGTCGATCCAGACGGAGCCGACCGGGCCGTTCGGCCCCGGCGGAATCATCATGAACGCCTCGTTGTCTCCCTGCTGGAAGTTCTTGTCGGGGTCGTAGGAGTAGTTCGGATCGTGCACCACCGTGACGACCTCGTGGGTGCCCGAGGGGCTCGGCAGGTCCTCCGAGCCGACCGTGGCCGGGTAGTGCGCCACCAACTCGCCGGCCGCGTCGTAGCCGCGCACGTGGCTCTTCGAGGTCGAGACCTCGATCCGCGCGACAGGACCTTTCGCCGGCTCGCCCGGCCGGGCCACCAGCACGGTGTCCCCGGCGGCGGGGTCGAGGCCGCCATTGAGCTGCTCGAAGAGCTCGCGGTCCATATGGAACCGCTCGGCGATCAGCTCGCCGGGCGAGGTGTAGGCGAGGCGCTCCATCTTCGCCATCTCGGCGAAGTCCTCGGGGATCTCGGCGACGAACGGGCCCGCGACGTCGTCTTCGGTCACCGTGTACTCGGCGAGCGCCGGGGGCGTCGCGTGCTCCATGAGCCGCGCCCAGACGTCTCGATCCAGGGCGCCGTCGACGGCGAGCCCCTCGCGCGTCTCGAAAGCGGCCACCGCGGTGCGGACATTCTCGCCCCAATAGCCGTCGATCACGCCGGGTGAGATGCCCGCGCGGTCGAGCAGCACCTGCAGCCGGACGACGAGGGCACTCTGGCCCTCGGGCAGCGGGCCGCCCCTGAACTCGGCCGAGTTCACGGTCTCGCGGGTGAGCTCCGGCGGCGCCGCCAGGGCCGGCATCGTGGTTGTCAGCCCAGCGAGGAGGGCGAGCGCCACGGCTTTCGTGCTGTGCATCCTTGTCGGGCCTCCCGCGTTTTCTTGAGCAACAGGGAACGCACGAGGCAGCCGAACGGTTTCCTCTGGGTAACCGTTCGCGCGCGCACGAGGATCTGCATGTTCTGCCGCACGCCCTTCTGGCTTGCCTTTTCCGCCGTCGCCGCTGCTGCCGGCGCGGCGCGTGGCGCCGCACCGGAGCTGGCGCCGGTGCCCGAGCCGCGGCCGTCGGA
>JBEPXW010000363.1:0-3065 GCA_041641715.1 Pseudomonadota bacterium | reverse complement strand
GGCGGAGAGAATGTTCGAGTTCTCGCCGCGGATGGCCAGGAGGGGCACGCTCGCCAAGGCATCGAAGAGCTCCCAGAGCGCCACCGGCCCCTCGGCCAAGGTCGCCTCGACCGCCTCGCGCAGCCGGGGGTCGTAGCTCAGCCGCGGCCGGCCGCCCGCGCCGGCATAGATGGTGCGGGCGAAGCCGAGCCACTGCTCGGGCGTGAGGTCGGGGAAAGCCCGGCCGAGATTGGCCTCAACGGCGCGCGCCGCCTCCTCGAAGCTGGCGAAGTCCGGCTCGATGCCGAGATAGGTCATGATGTAGGCGAGCCCCTCCGGCTCGATCACCGCGCCGATGTCGTTGAGCACGAGCCCGCTGACGCGCCCGGGCTGCGTCGCGGCGATGGTCATGCCCTGGAGGCCGCCGCGCGAGGTGCCGATGACGGCCGCGCGCTCGAGCCCGAGATGGTCCATGAGCGCCACCGCATCGCCCGCCTCGACCGGCACCGTGTACTCGGCGAGCGGGTCCCCGGCCCGTTCGCTCAGGCCCCGCCCGCGCGCGTCGAGCCTCAGCACCCGATAGCGCGGGGCGAGATGCTGGGCGAGCCCGGCGAAGTCGCGTGCGTTGCGCGTGAGCCCGGCGAGGCAGAGCACCGCCGGCCCCTCCGTGTGCGTGTCCTGAAAGGCGAGCCGCCGCCCGTCCGGCGCCCGGAACTCCCTCGTCATGCGCCGGCGATCCCCGCGATCGCGGTGAGGTCCCCGACCACGTGCCGCGGCCGCCAGGGCAGCCGGTCGACCGGCTCGCCGCCGCGATTCGCCCAGACCGAGAGGAAGCCGAAGCCGGAAGCCGCGCAGGCGTCCCAGCCGTTCGACGAGACGAACAGCACCTCGTTCCGCGGGCAGCCGAAATAGTCGCCGACGAGCGCGTAGACCGCCGGGTCGGGCTTGAAGACGCCCACCGTCTCGACCGAGAGCACGGCGTCGAGCAGGTCGCCGATCCCCGCAGCTTCGACCGCGCCGGCGAGCATGTCGGGCGACCCGTTCGAGAGGATCGCCGTGGCGAGGCCGCCATCCTTCAGCGCCCGCAGCATATCGGGCACCTCCGGGTAGGCGTCGAGCTCCCAGTAGAGCCGCAGGAGCCGCTCGCGCAGCTCCGGGTCGGCCAGCCCGTGCGCCTCGAGCGCGTAGTCCAGCCCGTCCTGGGTCACCTTCCAGAAATCCGTGTGCACCCCGGCGGCCGCGCGCAGCCAGGTGTATTGCAGCTGCTTCTGCCGCCAGGTGGCGGCGAGCGCCGGCCAGGTCTCGGCAATGGCCTCGCGCCCCGGCTCGGCGGCGGCGCGCCGGGCTGCGGCGGCAACGTCGAACAGGGTTCCGTAGGCGTCGAAGACGCAGGTGGTGATCGGCATGGCTGCACCTCCCCTGCCGCCGAGCATGGCCGAGACGCAGGCCCAAGGGAACCCCCGCCGCGGACACGACCGCGCGTGCGCGCTATCGCACGTCCTCCAGCCGGTCGATCCGGCGCATGTCGGGGAAGGCCCGGGCCCAGAGGGCGGTCACCGCCAACGTCACCGCGCCGCCCGCCAGCACCGCCGGCACCGTCCCGATCGCCGCCGCCATCACCCCGGCGCGGAAGTCGCCGAGCTCGTTCGAGGCGTTGATCGCCACCGCATTCACCGCGCTCACCCGGCCGCGCATCGCGTCCGGCGTGGCCAGCTGGATCACCGTCAGCCGGATATAGACGCTGACCATGTCGGCCGCGCCGTAGACCGTCAGCGCCACGAGCGAGAGCCAGAACACCTCCGACAGCCCGAAGATGACGATCGAGCCGCCGAAGACGGCGAGAGAGACGAAGAAGGCCCGCCCCATGCCCCGCGGCGCCACCAGCCGCGTCAGCACGAGCCCGACCACGAGCGAGCCGACCCCGGGCATCGCCCGCATCAGCCCGAGCCCGTCCGCGCCCACATGCAGGATGTCGCGGGCGAAGACCGGCAGGAGCCCCATGACCGAGCCGAACAGCACCGCCAGGAGGTCGATCGAGATCGCCCCCAGCACAACCTTCCGCCGCCAGACGAAGCGGAAGCCGCCCAGCACCTTCTCGAGCGAGAAGGGCTCGCGCGGGCGCGGCGCGAGGCGGTGCGCGATCAGCCCCGCCGCCGCCCCGGCGCAGACATAGACGCCGAGCGCCGCGGCATAGACCCACTCGCCGGCGGTGGCGACCAGCACGCCGCCCGCCGCCGGGCCGGCGAGCTGCGCCGCCTTGTTGACCGAGGATGACCACGCCACGGCGCGCGGGAACAGGGCCGGCGCGACGAGGTTCGGCAGGATCGCCTGGCTGGCGGTGAAATAGAACGACCGCGCCGTGCCGTGCAGCACGAGGATGGCGAAGACGGGCCAGACCGCCCGCCCCTCCGCCAGCGGATAGGCGAGGAGCAGCGCCGCCGCCGCCGCGTGCGCCGCGTTGCAGGCGACGATGATCCCGCGCCGGTCGAACCGGTCGGCGGCCAGGCCGGCGGCGAGGAACAGCACGAGCGCGGGGGCGAACTGCGACAGTCCGACGAGCCCGAGATCGAGCGGGTCGCCCGTCATCAGGTAGACGTGCCAGCCGACCGCCACCGTGACGACCTGATTGCCGACGACGTTGGCCGCGCGGCTGACGAGGAACAGCAGGAAGTCCCGGTTGCCGGCGAGCGAGCCGCCCGCCGGCGCTGCCCCGGCTGTCTCCTCGCCCTCCGCCATGCCGCCCCGCTGCCCCGTTTTCCCCGCCGAGCGAACGCGTGGGCCCGCCCGTCGCGCCGACGGCCAGAAGAGTCACGAATTGCCCCGCCGGGCAAGCCCCGCGGCGCCCGGGCACCTCGGACCGACGGAGCGATTGCGCCGGGCAGCCCGACCGATCCGCAGAAATGGACCATGTCCGCGAGGCGCGAGGGATGGATCGCGCGCCACCGCGCGGACACCGCGGACGCACGCGCAACGCGGGCGAGAGGGCCCGCCCGGGCGACCTGCACGCTCACGCCTGCCGGGCGATTACCGTCGCGCGCCGCGCATCAGGTCCCGCTCGATGGTCATCGGCCCCGCCTCGCCTGAGA
>JBEPXW010000362.1:0-3073 GCA_041641715.1 Pseudomonadota bacterium | reverse complement strand
GGTCGTCTGCGGCGGCATCCACATGAGCGACATCCCCTCGTTCCCCTATTCCATCCTCTGGGGCGAGCGGGTCGTGCGCTCGGTCGCCAACCTCACCCGGGCCGACGCCGAGGAGTTCCTGGCGCTCGTGCCGAAGGCAGGGGTCAGCACCACCGTTGAGACCTTGCCCCTGACAGAGGCCAACGAGGCCCTCGACAGGCTGCGCGAGGGCCGGCTCACCGGCGCGGCGGTGCTCGTTCCCTGAGCCGGAGCGTTGAACCGCGCGGCGGCCCGCGCCAAATTGGGGGCAACCGACGGGACGGCGCACGGGGAGGGCGTGGCATGGAGCGCAGGCACCAACTGAATCTCTGGTACGTGTTCATCGCGCTCTTCCTGGTGCTCGCGATCCAGAGCATCTGGCAGGCGTCCAGCCAGGTCGCGGAGATTTCCTACAGCCAGTTCGAGCAGGCGCTCGAGGACGGCGAGGTCCGGAAGGTCTGGGTCGGCTCCGAGGAGATCCGGGGTGAATACAAGACGCCCCAGGACGGCAAGCCCCGCTTCGTCACCGCCCGCGTCGAGGAGAACGTCGCCGAGAAGCTCAGGCAGTACGACGTGGAGTACGCCGGCGTGGTCGAGGACACCTGGCTGACCACGCTCCTCTCCTGGGTCATCCCGATCGCGATCTTCGTCGGCGTCTGGCTCTTCCTCTTCCGCAAGTTCGCCGAACGCCAGGGCCTCGGCGGGCCCATGTCGATCGGCAAGAGCAAGGCGAAGATCTATGTCGAGAAGGACACCAAGGTCTCCTTCGACGACGTTGCCGGGGTCGACGAGGCGAAGCAGGAGCTCGAGGAGGTGGTCGACTTCCTTAAGGACCCGGACGAGTACGGCCAGCTCGGCGCCCGCATCCCCAAGGGCGTGCTGCTGGTGGGCCCGCCGGGCACCGGCAAGACGCTGCTGGCGCGCGCCGTCGCCGGGCAGGCGGGGGTGACGTTCTTCTCGATCTCGGGCTCGGAGTTCGTCGAGATGTTTGTCGGCGTCGGCGCCGCCCGCGTGCGCGACCTGTTCGAGCAGGCGCGCAACAACGCCCCCGCGATCATCTTCATCGACGAGCTTGACGCGCTCGGCCGCTCGCGCAGCGCCAGTTCGGGCCAGATGGGCGGGCACGACGAGCGCGAGCAGACGCTGAACCAGCTCCTGAACGAGCTCGACGGCTTCGACCCCTCGGCGGGCATCGTGCTGCTGGCGGCCACCAACCGGCCGGAGGTGCTCGACACCGCCCTCCTGCGCGCCGGCCGCTTCGACCGGCAGGTCCTCGTAGACAAGCCCGACCGGCGCGGACGCGCGCAGATCCTCAAGGTCCACATGAAGAAGGCGAAGGTGTCCGACGAGGTCGAGGTGGACGAGGTCGCCTCGATGACCACCGGCTTCACCGGCGCCGACCTCGCCAACCTCGTCAACGAGGCGGCGCTCCTCGCCACCCGGCGCAAGGCCAAGGAAGTGGAGATGCGCGACTTCACCGCCGCGATCGAGCGCATCGTGGCGGGGCTCGAGAAGAAGAACCGCCTCATCAACCCGCGCGAGCGCGAGATCGTCGCCCATCACGAGATGGGCCACGCCCTTGTCGGCATCGCGCTCAAGGGCACCGACGAGGTGCACAAGGTCTCGATCATCCCGCGCGGCGTCGGCGCGCTCGGCTACACCATCCAGCGCCCGACCGAGGACCGCTACCTGATGACTCGCGAGGAGCTCGAGGCGAAGATCACCGTGCTGCTCGCGGGCCGCGCCGCCGAGAAGCTGATCTTCGACCACCTTTCCACCGGCGCCTCCGACGACCTCGCGCGCTGCACCGACATCGCGCGGGCCATGGTGGCGCGCTACGGTATGGACGAGGAGATCGGCCACGCCGCCCTCGACCGCGAGACGGCGCAGTTCCTCGGCGGGCAGGACATGCCGGGGCCCCGCCGCTTCTCGGACGCCACCGCCGAGCGCATCGACGCAGGCGTGAAGGAAATCCTCGACAACGGCTTCGAGCGCGCCCTCGGCATCCTCAGGACGAACCGCAAGGTGCTCGAGAGGTGCGCCAAGGAGCTCCTCGAGCGCGAGACCCTCGAGGCCGACGAGCTCAGGAAGCTGACCGAGGACATGCGGCGCGAGAAGGACGAGAACGAGAAGAAGGCGAAGCAGCGGAAGACCAAGGAGAAGACCACGGCGGCCGAGTAGCGCGCCGCCTCTCCGGTCGTCTCAGCGCTCCTCGATCTCCGGCGGGTCGAAGGCGGTCACCGGGGGCGGCTCGCCCTCGAGGCGTGCCACCTCCACCAGCGTCGAGTGCGCCGAGGGCCCCTGCCCGACCCGCGAGGTGCCGATGTCGCGGGTCAGCACGTTCGGGTTGCCGTGCTTGCAGAGCGTGCCCTCGACGCCCGGCTCCGCCGGGTCGTACCAGGCGCCGGTCGAGAGCTGCACGACGCCGGGGCGGAGCTCGTCCGAGACCACCACCCCGGCGAGGCACGCCCCGCGGTCGTTGAAGACGCGGACCACGTCGCCGTCCCGGATGCCGCGCGCCGCGGCGTCGTCCGGGTGCATCCGCATCGGCTCGCGCCCCTGCACTTTGCTCGCCTTGCTCACCCGGCCGGGGTCGAACTGGCTGTGCAGCCGCGTCTTCGGCTGGTTGGAGATCAGGTGAAGCGGGTATTTCTCCGCCCCCTCGCCGCCCAGCCATTCGTAGGGCTCGACCCAGGCCGGGTGGCCGGGGAAGTCACCATAGCCGAAAGCGGCGATGCGCTCGGAGAAGATCTCGACCCGCCCGCTCGGGGTGGCGAGCGGGTGCGCGTCCGGGTCGGCGCGGAAGTCCTCGAGCATGACCTGCTCGCGTTCGGGGCGCGGCAGCTCGGCCGTGCCCTTCTCGCGCAGCTCCTCGAGCGTCGGCAACTCGAACCCAGCCTTGCCGGCGCGCTGGCGCGCCTGGTCCCAGAGGTGGCGGATCCAGTCCTCGGCGTCGCGGCCCTCGGTGAAGGTCTCGCCCGCGCCGAGCCGCCCGGCGAGGCCCGCGAAGATGGCGTAGTCGTCGCGCGCCTCCCTGTGCGGCGCGACCGCCTTG
>JBEPXW010000361.1:0-3050 GCA_041641715.1 Pseudomonadota bacterium | reverse complement strand
ACGCTCTTCCGATCTAAGGCGAGGTGGAGGTTCGGGCGGTCGAAGCCGCGGAGGAAGACCTCCGGCGGATGGCCGAACAGCCGGGCGGCGATATCCTCCTGCGTGCCGGTGTCGGCCGTGGCGGTGAAGGCGGCGGTCTGGACGCTTAAGGATTCGCGGAGCGCGCCGATGCGGAGATAGTCCGGGCGGAAGTCGTGGCCCCACTGGCTGACGCAGTGCGCCTCGTCCACCGCCAGCAGCGTGACGCCGGCGCGCTTCAGCATGGCCTGGGTCGCCTCGGAGGCGAGGCGCTCTGGGGCCATGTAGAGGAGGCGGAGGCGACCGGCCTCCATGGCCTCGAAGACGCGCTCGGTCTCCCACGGGTCGTTGGCGGAGGTGAGCGCCCCGGCCTCGACGCCGGCCTCGCGGAGCGCGGCCACCTGGTCGCGCATGAGCGCGATCAGCGGCGAGATGACCACCGTGAGCCCGTCGCGGGCGAGCGCCGGGAGCTGGTAGCAGAGCGACTTGCCGCCGCCCGTCGGCATGATGGCGAGGACGTCGCGGCCCGCGAGGATCGCGCCAACAATCTCCTCCTGCCCGGGGCGGAACGCGTCGAAGCCGAAGATGGATTTCAAGAGCTCGCGCGTTGCCTGCATCCCACCCCCGCAGAATCGCCGGTAGCGACACTAAAGGGTGGGAGGCACGGTGTGAATTGGGTAAACGGCGTCAGCGGGCGAAGTGTCCGCCGGGCGTGCTTCCGTCCACGAAAGATTCCCTGGAACCACAGCCGATCGGTTGGCAGCCCCCGCGTTCACATCGCGAAGCTGGTGCCGCATCCGCAGGTTGAGGTGGCGTTCGGGTTCTCGACGTGAAAGCGGGCGCCGATGATCTCGTCCTTGAAGTCGATCACGGAGCCCTCGAGGAAAGGCAGCGACTCGGGGTCGATGAAAACCCGCTGGCCGTCGCGCTCGATCACGGTGTCGTCCTCGGCAGGGGCGTCCTCGAGCTGGAACTCGTAGGAGAAACCCGAGCAGCCGCCGCCCAGGATCGCGACGCGCAGGGCCTTGGCCTCTCCGGAGGCCTCGGCGATCTCGGCGAGGCGCTCGAAGGCGCGGTCGGTGACCTTAACGGGGACTGTGAGCTCCATTTCCTCCTCCGGCTGCAATGGCCGGCGAATCGCGTATAACCGGCGCCGGGCGTTGCCCCGTAAATGTATCCACGACGGCCCGCCAGACAAGGGGCGCCATATGGACGAGGCACATCTCGCGCCTTACGCCTCCCGCGCCGCGGAGAGCCGCGGGCGCCTGCACGCCGAGCCGGAGAGCGCCCACCGGTCCTGCTTCCAGCGCGACCGGGACCGGATCATCCATTCCTCGGCCTTCCGGCGGCTGAAGCACAAGACGCAGGTGTTCGTCGAGCACGAGGGTGACTACTACCGCACGCGCATGACGCACTCGATCGAGGTGGCGCAGATCGCCCGCACGGTCGCGCGGACGCTCGGCCTCAACGAGGACCTGGCGGAGGCGGTGGCGCTGGCGCACGACCTCGGCCACCCGCCCTTCGGCCACACCGGCGAGGAGGCGCTGGCCGAGTGCATGGCCCCGTATGGCGGCTTCGACCACAACGCCCAGGCGCTGAGGATCGTGACCCGGCTCGAATGCCACTACGCCGAGTTCGACGGGCTCAACCTGACCTGGGAGACGCTGGAGGGCATCGCCAAGCATAACGGGCCGCTGCTGGACGGTCCGGAGGCGCCGCGTGAGGCGCTGCCCGTGGCAATCGCGGATTACGTGGCGCGGCACGACCTCGAGCTCCACACCCATGCCGGGGCCGAGGCGCAGGTGGCGGCGCTCTCGGACGACATCGCCTATGTGAACCACGACCTGCATGACGGGCTGCGGGCGGGGCTGTTCGAGCTGGAGGAAATCCTCGCGCTGCCCCTCGTCGGCGACTGCTTCGCCGAGGTGGACGCGGCGTGGCCCGGCCTCGACCCGGTGCGCCGGCGGCACGAGGCGCTGAGGCGGGTCTTCGGCCTGATGGTCGACGACGTGCTCGCGGAGAGCCGCCACCGGTTCGAAACACTGGCGCCGGCCGCGCCAGAGGTGGTGCGGGCGCTGGACGCGCCGGTCGTCACCTTCTCGGGCCGGATGGCGGGGGACATCGCCTCGATCAAGGCATTCCTGTTCCGCCGCATGTACCGGCACTTCAAGCTGCGCCGGATGCGGGCGAAGGCGGCGGGCGTGGTGCGGTCGCTCTTCGACATCTTCATGGGCGACCCGGCCCTGATGCCGGGCGAGTGGGCCGTGCTGGCCGACCGCGCCGACGGGAGTGCCGATTCGGAGGTGTTGCGCGCGCGGATCGTCGCGGACTATATCGCCGGCATGACCGACCGCTTCGCGCTGGAGGAGCACCGGATCCTCACCGATCCGCAGGCCCGCGCCTGACGCCCGCGCGACACCAGCGTGAAACCCTTGGAGCTCCGATGAACCTCTTCTCCGAGATCAAGACGGTGGTGCTGGACGCCATCGCGCGGCTCGCCGCCGAGGGCGCGCTGCCCGCCTACGCGCCCACTGACGGCGTCACCGTCGAGCCGCCGCGCGATCCGGCCCATGGCGACATGGCGACTAACGCGGCGATGGTGCTGGCCAAGCCCGCCGGGGCGAAGCCGCGCGAGCTGGCCGAGCGGCTGGCGCCGATGATCGGGGCCGACCCGCGCGTCGCCGAGGTGACCGTCGCGGGGCCGGGGTTCATCAACCTGCGGCTCTCGGCGGAGGCGTGGCGCGGCGTGCTCGGCGCGGCGCTGGCGGAGGGCGGGGATTTCGCCCGCTCCGACATGGGGGCCGGGCAGAAGGTCAATGTCGAGTACGTCTCGGCCAACCCGACCGGGCCGCTGCATGTGGGCCACACCCGGGGGGCGGTCTTCGGCGACGCGCTGGCGAGCCTCTTGGAGTTCGCCGGCTATGCCGTGACCCGCGAATACTACATCAACGACGGCGGCGCGCAGGTCGACGTGCTGGCCCGCTCGGCCTATGAGCGCTACCGCGAGGCGCACGGGCTGATCCCGGAGATCA
>JBEPXW010000360.1:0-3092 GCA_041641715.1 Pseudomonadota bacterium | reverse complement strand
GGCCTCCCTGGCGCGGAAGCGGGCGATGACGCCGCCGGCGGCGAGCAGGTCGCGCTCCTCGTCGCTGAGGTCGAGGATTAGCTTCAGCGACGCACCCTCCGGCAGGACCTCCGCGCTGAGGTGGTCCGATCCCATTATGGCCTCCCGCAGCCCGGTGAAGCGCAGCCGCGTGTCGCGGCCAAGGCGCTGACGGTCCGCCGGGTCGGCGAAGGTCACCGGCAGGACGCCGTAATTGATCAGGTTGCGCCGGTGGATGCGGGCGAAGCTCTCGGCGGCGACCACGCGCAGGCCGAGATGGCGCGGCGCGAGGGCGGCGTGCTCGCGGCTGGAGCCCTGGCCGTAGTTCCTGCCGCCGACGATCACGTGGCCGCCCGCGTCGCGCGCCTCCCTGGCCCGCTCGACATAGTCCGGGTCGACGTCACGGAAGGCGAAGTCGGCGATGCGCGGGATGTTCGAGCGGAAGGGCAGGACCTCCGCCCCCGCCGGCAGGATCTCGTCGGTCGAGATGTCGTCATGGGCGACGAGCAGGACCGGGATGTCGAGCTCGTCGGGGAGCGCCTCGAGTTCGGGGAGCGACTCGATGTTCGGGCCCTTGACGAGCTCGACCTTCGCGGCCTGCTCCGGCGGCAGCGGCTGCTCGAAGGATGCGAGCGAGCGGGTCGGGGGCTGCGGCGGGTCGGTGGAGCGGATCTCGGCCTCTACGTCGCGGGGGTCGGTGATGCGGCCCGTGAGCGCCGAGGCCGCGGCCGTCTCGGGGCTGCAGAGGAAGACGGAGTCCTCGCGTGTGCCCGAGCGGCCGGGGAAGTTGCGCGGCACCGTGCGCAGGCTGTTGCGCCCCGTGGCGGGGGCCTGGCCCATGCCGATGCAGCCGTTGCAGCCCGCCTGGTGCAGCCGCGCGCCGGCGCCGAGCAGGTCGAAGAGCTGGCCCGTCCTGGCGAGGTCCGAGACGAGGTCGCGCGTCGTCGGGTTCACGTCGAGCGAGACGTGGGGCGGGGTCGTCTTCCCGCGCACCATCTCGGCGACCACGGCGAAGTCGCGGAAGCCGGGGTTGGCCGAGGAGCCGACATAGGCCTGGTAGATGTCCTCGCCCGCGACCTCGCGGACGGGGACGACGTTGCCGGGGCTCGAGGGCTTCGCGATCAGGGGCTCGAGGGCGGAGAGGTCGATCTCCTCCTCCAGGTCATAGGTGGCGCCGTCGTCGGCCACGATTTCCTGCCAGACATCGGCGCGGCCCTCGCTCTCGAGGAAGCGCTTCGTCTCGGCGTCCGAGGGGAAGACGGTGGTGACGGCCCCCATCTCCATGCCCATGTTGGCGATGACGTGCCGGTCCATGGCGGAGAGGCTGGCGACGCCCGGGCCGTGATACTCGACGATGCGCTTGTTGGCGCCGGACACGCCGTGGCGGCGGAGCATCTCGAGGATCACGTCCTTGGCGCTGACCCGGTCCGGCAATTCGCCGGTCAGCCGCATGCCCCAGATCTCCGGCATGGCGATGCGGTAGGGCTCGCCGGCGATGGCCATGGCGACGTCTATGCCGCCCGTTCCGATGGCGAGCATGCCGAGCGACCCGGCGGCGCAGGTGTGGCTGTCCGAGCCGAGCATCGTCGCGCCGGGCCGGCCGAAATAGCGCATGTGGAGCGGGTGGCTGACCCCCGTCCCCGGCCGCGCGCACCAGAGGCCGAAGCGGCGGGCGGCGCTGATCAGGAACAGGTGGTCGTCCGGGTTCTTGTGATCCTCCTGGATCAGGTTGTGGTCGATGTACTGGGCCGAGAGCTCGGTGCGCGCGCGGTCGAGGCCGAGCGCCTCGAGGGTGAGCATCACCAGCGTGCCGGTCGCATCCTGGGTCAGTGTCTGGTCGACGGTGATGGCGACCGGCGCGCCGGGGGTGAGCTCGCCCTCGGCAAGGTGCGACTCGATCAGCTTTTGCGAGACGTTGAGGGCCAAAAGCTCTTCCTTCCGTGGGTCCGCCGCGTGTCACCAGAGGCTGACGGAGATCACCACCAGCATGGAGATGATGAAAGCGACGCCGATCCCGAAGCCGAGGAAGAGACGCCGCTCCTCCGCGCGGTCGTCCTCCGGGTCGTCGGTCCGCGTCGCGGTCCTTTGCCGCTCGTACCAGCCGGAAACGTCGTTCATGGCCCGTCTCCCCTGCACGATCTCGTCCGAGGCTACCGGTTCGATCTATGTGATGAGCGCGGGCGGCCATGTGAAGGCCGCCGGGACGCTGTGTCCCGTTCTGCCTCCTCGCAGGCGTTCGCGTTATCAACGCCCGGGCATCGGGGGGGTTCCGGCTCGAGGCCCGGCGGCGCCGCCCGGCGTCACTCGCCGCCCGGGCCGTAGCGGATGACGCGCACCTTCTCGAGCGTCACCAGCCCGCCCTCCATCATGCCCTCGAGGACGGAGAGGAAGGGACGGACCCGGTCCTCGCTGTCGACGATCTCGATGACCACGGGCAGGTCGTCGGAGAGGCGCAGGATCTTCGCCGTGTGCAGCCGGCTGGAATGGCCGTAGCCGAGCGGCCCGCGCAGCACGGTGGCGCCCGCGAGGTGCATCTCGCGGGCCTTGAGCACGATGGCCTCGTGGAGGGGTGCGCCCTCGTGCCGGTCATCCTCGCCGATGAAGATGCGGAGCAGGACGGCGTCCTCGGGGATCTGCATGAGTCATCGCCCTCCCAGGCGGTTGAGGCGCTCGGCCAAGAGGTGGCCGAGCCAGACGGCAGCGAGCCACGCCACGACGGAGACGGCCACGACGAGCGCGGCGGCGCCGGGCGCGCCGTCGTGGAGCAGGCGGAATGCCTCGAGGCTGAAAATCGAGAAGGTGGTGAAGCCGCCGCAAAAGCCGGTCATCACGAAGTGGCGCTGGCGGGGCCCGGCGAAGACGCGGCCGTCGGGGCCGGTCAGGGTGGCGTAGAAGCCGATGACGAAGGAGCCGGCGACGTTGACGAAAAGCGTGGCCCAGGGGAAGGCGGCACCGGCCATGGCGAGCGCGGCGAGGGCGCGCAGCGTGCCGCCGATGGCGCTGCCGAGGGCGACGAGGGCGTAGAGGACGGCCGTCTCGCGGGTCGCGTGCCGGCGGTGGCGGGCCTCGCGGGC
>JBEPXW010000359.1:0-3098 GCA_041641715.1 Pseudomonadota bacterium | reverse complement strand
GCTCGATGAGCTTGCGGAGATCGGCGACGAGCGCGTCGTGGCGCTCGTGGGCAACGTCGCCCGCCTCGCGGTAGACCTCGCCGGCGGGGCCGAGCGCGAGCTGGAAGTCGATCGCGTCCTCGACCGAATCGCCCATGCGCACCGGCGCGTCCACCCGCTCGAATTCGATGTCCGCGTAGCCGGCCGCCTTCATCTGCGCGGTCACCAGCTCCTCGTCGGCCATCGAGAACGGCCCCGGCCCGCAGGTCCGCGCGTCCGCGCCCGGCTGCGGCAGGTGCTTCAGCGCCACCTCCTTGGCGGAGCCCAGCCACGGGTTGTCCTCGATCCGGCGCCAGACGATCATGGTGAAGCGCGCCCCGGGCTTCATCGCCCGGCGCATGTTCTTCATCGCCGCCACCGGGTTCTCGAAGAACTGCGTGCCGAAGCGCGAGAACAGGAAGTCGTACTCCGGCTCGAAGGGCTGGAACTGCACGTCGCCGACGACGAAGTCGACATTGTCGATCCCCTGCCGGGCGGCGTCCTGCCGGCCGTACTCCAGGAAGGCGTCGCAGCAATCGATGGCCGTCACCTTTCCGCTCGGCCCGACGCGCTTCGCCAGCATGATGGCGGTGTCGCCGAAGCCCGCGCCGACATCCAGCACGCGGTCGCCCTCGCGCACCTCCAGCTTCGGGAAGATCGCGTCCGAGTGCAGCGTCAGGCCGCCGACCAGCACGTGCTTGAAGCGGACGAACTTCGGCACGAGGATCTCGTTCCAGAACTGGACGAACTCGGATTGCGGCTCGGCGGTCTCTGCCATGGTCTCCTCCGTATACCTTTGCCCTGTTTTCCCGACGCCGGGACGGTAGCAGACTCGGCGCCGCGCGGGAATCGCGCAGTGACGGTCGTCACACGGGCCGACGATGGCGGGACGAATCCGGCCCTACGCCTCCCTGGGCCTGGTCAGCACCCGCGTCTCCTCCTCGCGCCGCACGGGCGAGAACCCGGCCCACTGGTAGAGGGTGATGGCGCGCGGGTGGTCCAGCGTGTTGGTGTTCACGGTCATCTTCGAGACGCCCTTCCGGTCCCAGCCGGCATGGACCGCGCTGGCGAGGAACCAGCGCGCCAGCCCCCGCCCGCGCGCCTCCGGGACGAGGCCGAAATAGGCGAGGTCGCAGACGCCCGCCTGCCGCGTGTCGAGCACGAAGAACCCGCCCGGCCAGCCGTCGAGGAAGAGGGTGAAAAGCTCGACGGACCGGTCGGCGAGGAACGCCTCCAGCTCCGCCTCCGGCCTGTCCAGCCAGTCGGTCCACTCGAACTCGGCCCCGACCGCCCGGTAGAGATAGAGGAAATAGTGCGCCGGCGGCCCCTCGGCGTGGATCAGCGCCAGGAGCGGCCCCACCGGTGTCGGCGGGATCTGCACCTGCGGCCGCGCCTCCATCTCGAGATAGGTGACGACGTAGTCGATCGTCTCGCCCGGCCGCTTCCCTGGCTGCTTCCCGGCCATCGCTCTCAGCCCGTCTCGACCGCCAGGTCCGGGTAGGCGCCCCACTCGGCCCAGGAGCCGTCGTAGAGCGCGTTGCGCGTGTGCCCGATGCGATGCAGCGCCAGCGTCAGGATCGCCGCCGTGACGCCCGAGCCGCAGGAGGTCACCACCGGCCGGCCGAGATCCACCCCGGCCTCCTCGAAGAGCCGCCGGATCTCCTCGGGCTCTTTCATGGTCCCGTCCGCGTTCAGGAGCTGCGCGTAGTGCAGGTTCCGCGCGCCGGGGATATGGCCCGAGCGCAGCTCCGGCCTCGGCTCCGGCTCCTCGCCGCGGAACCGGCCGGGCGCGCGGGCGTCGACGATCTGCTCGGCGCCGAGCTTCGCCGCCTGCGCCACCTGGGTCACGTCGCGCACCATGGCGGCGTTCCTGCGCGCGGTGAAGTGGCGCTCGCGCGGGTCGGGCTCCTCCTGCTCCAGGGGCCGCCCCTCCGCCTTCCACTTCGGCAGCCCGCCGTCCAGCACGGCGACGTCCTGATGGCCGAAGACGCGGAAGGTCCACCAGACCCGCGCCGCCGAGAACAGCCCCTGCTGGTCGTAGACGATCACGCGGTGGCCGTCGCCGATGCCCATCCGGCGGATGCGGCTGACGAACTTCTCGACGGGGGGCAGCATGTGCGGCAGCGGCGAGTGCTCGTCGGCGATCTCGTCGATGTCGAAGAAGCGCGCGCCGGGGATGTGGCCCTCGCGGTAGAGCGCGCGGGCGTCGCGCTTGTCGCCGGGCAGGTAGTAGCTGGCGTCGAGGATGCGGATGTCGGGGGCGTGCAGCCGCTCGGCCAGCCACTCGGTCGAGACCAGGAGGTTCGGGTCGCTCGTCGCCATCTCTCGCCTCGTGCGCTTTCGAAATGTCCTATGCGCGCGACCGGGCGGAATCAACACGCCGCTTTCCCGCCGCGGCCCGATCGGTCTAATGTCGGCGCGCCGTTCCGCGACGAGAGGAGGCAACGATGCCCCTGCCGCCCCCGGCCGCCCCGGGAATGGCGTTCGACGACGTCGACACGCCCGCCCTCATCATCGACCTCGACGCCTTCGAGCGCAACCTGCAGGCGATGGCCGAATCCTTCGCCGCCACCGGGCTGCGCCTGCGCCCGCACGCCAAGACGCACAAGAGCCCCGTGATCGCGCGCCGCCAGGTCGCGCTCGGCGCGGTCGGGGTGTGCTGCCAGAAGGTCTCCGAGGCCGAGGTGCTCGCCGATGGCGGCGTCGACGACATTCTGGTGACGAACGAGGTGGTGGGCGCGCGCAAGATCGACCGCCTCGCCGCGCTCGCCCGGCGGGCGCGCATCGGCGTCTGCGTCGACGACGCGGCGAACGCCCGTGCCCTCTCCGCCGCCGCCGTCCGCCTCGGGGCGGAGCTCGACGTGCTGGTGGAGATCGACCTACGGCGCGGGGTGACGAACGTGATTCGCACCAGTTCGCCGGCCGTGCCCGATCCCGATTACACATCGATCCCCCGGGCAATCGAGTTCCCCACCGATGGCGACCAAACGGCCCACGCGCTCTACTATCCGCCGGCCAACCGCGACTATCGTGGCCCGGCCGGAGAGGCGCCGCCGCTGTTGGTGATGATCCACGGCGGT
>JBEPXW010000358.1:1199-3107 GCA_041641715.1 Pseudomonadota bacterium | reverse complement strand
GAACGCGCTGAGCGCCGGGCTGGACTTCGCCGCGGGCCGGGCGGTGATCCCGATGGACGCCGACCTGCAGGACCCGCCCGAGCTGGTGCCCGACATGGTGGCGAAGTGGCGCGAGGGCTACGACGTCGTGCTCGCGCGCCGCTCCAGCCGCGAGGGCGAGGGCTGGGTCAAGCAGGCGACGGCGCGGGGCTTCTACCGCCTCATTGGCCGTCTGAGCCATGTCGAGATTCCGGAGAACGTCGGCGACTTCCGGCTGATGGATCGCCGCGTGGTCGAGGCGCTGGCGGCGCTGCCGGAGCGCTCGCGCTTCATGAAGGGCGTCTTCGCCTGGCTCGGCTTCCGCACGGCGGTGATAGACTACGCGCGGGCGGCACGTGCCGCCGGGACGGTCAAGCAGAACTGGCCGCGCCTGTTCGCGCTCGCCATCGACGGGATCGTCTCGTTCTCGGCGGCGCCGCTCAAGGTCTGGAGCTATCTGGGCTTCGCGATCGCCGCCTTCGCCGGGCTCTATGGCGTGAGCACCATCGTCTTGACTTTGATCTACGGCATCGACGTTCCGGGCTACGCCTCGCTGCTCGTCGTCACCCTGTTCTTCAACGGGCTCGTGCTCCTCGGCCTCGGCGTCATCGGGGAGTACCTGGCGCGCATCTTCATCGAGGTGAAGCGCCGCCCGGTCTATGTCATTTCCGAGCACGACGGCGTTGAGGTCCTTAGCGGCCAGACCGTGGTGACCCGGCGGCTAGCGCCGAAGCGCCCAGAACTTGAGCAGGGCGAAGGTGATCCAGGGCACGGTCATGACGATGATCGTGAGCGCCAGCCAGTACGGACCGCCTAGCGCCGACGCGACCACCCAGACGAGCCCCTGGTTGAGCGCGAGCCCCGTCAGCGCCACGGTCGCGAAGCGCAGGAACGCGTGACCGTCCGCGGTGGCGTCGGGGAAGGTCAGCCGCGTCTGGCCGATGAACGACACGCCGAGCGCGCAGCAGAAGGCGAGGAAATTGGCCCAGAAGGCACCGAGGCCGAGCCCGTGGTGCAGGGTGAGGCCCATCACCACGTGAACGCCGGTCGCCGCCAGCCCGACGAAACCGAAGCGCGAGATCTGGCCGAAGATCCGCATCGTTGCTACGACCGCCGCGCTATGCAGAGAATCGAGATGCCGACCGGTAGCGAGACGTGCCGCAGGAGATGGCGCTCCGAGGCGAGGATCCCGGTCAGGATGCGGTTCAGGAAGGGTGGCGGCATGGCGTCGTCGGGCTGGAACTCGCCTCCCGAGAGCCGGCCATTACGCGGCGCAGCACGACGGCGGGCATAAGGAGCGTGTTGTAGTAACTGCACTTGTCGATCGTGAGCCCCGCGCGCTCGAGGAGGTCCCTGACCGCCGCGCTCGTGTAGCGGCGCTTGTGATGGTGGCGACGGCCGTGCGCGGACCACAGCCAGGCGTAGGCCGGAACGGTCATGATGAAATGGCCGCCCGGCTTCAGGGTGCGGGCCAGCGAGCGGACCGCGCCGTCGTCGTCCTGGATGTGCTCGACCACGTCGAAGGCTGCCACGAGGTCGAATGACTCCGGCGGAAACAGTGCGTCGTCGGGCAGTGTGCCGGCGCGCACGGAAAGGCCCGTCCGCTCCTCGGCGATCCGGCGCGCCGTGTCGTTCGGCTCGAACGCCTCAACCGAGCCGAACTCGGAGAGCATCGCCAGGTTCCCGGCCGGGCCGCAGCCTGCCTCGAGGATGCGCGCGTCCGCCGGAAGCCCGAGCGTTGCGATCTGGTCCCGCAGAATGCGGCGGCGCGCCACGAACCACCAGTGCGCGGCGTCGTGGCCGGACATGCGCTGGAAGACGCTCTCTTCCACGAAAGCCCCCGATCCCCTAGGCCCCACTCGCGGCCCGGTGCCACAATACGCAAAACGG
>JBEPXW010000358.1:0-1189 GCA_041641715.1 Pseudomonadota bacterium | reverse complement strand
TGTGGGTCACCCGGGAATTTTCCCGTTCGACGGATCCCCGATTGCCGCCGGGCGAGCACGCGGCCAAGACCGAGCGCTAACCGGCAAGGCCCGATTGCGCCGGGTCAGTCGCCCTCGAGGCGGGCGCGCAGCTGCGAGAGGCTCCTGATCATCAGGGTGCGCCCGCGGCGCTCGATCAGGCCCGCATCCTTCAGCTTCGACATGTCACGCCCGATCGCCTCGCGCTGTGAGAAGAGCAGGGTGGCGAGCTCCTGCTGCGTCGGCACCGGCTCGATCACCGCGGTATCCGCGCCGGTCCGGTTTCCCTCGGCGAGGCGGAGGAACTCCGAGATCAGCCGCTGCTCGGCGCTCAGGGTCGTGACGGACGTCACCCGCTCGGAAAGCGAGCGCACCCGCTCCACCAGGTAGGTCACGAAGGCGCGGTTCACGTCCCAGTGGCCGAAGAGCACCTTGCGGAAATTCGCCGCGGTCATCCGCGCGATGCGGGAGTCCTCGACCGCGATCACGTTCGTCGAGCGCGGCCGGCCGTCGATCGCGGCGAAAATGCCGAACGCCTCGCCGGATGGCAGCTCGGAGAGAAAGACCTCGCGGCCGCTGTCGGTGAAGGTCGCCGCGCGGGCGCGGCCGGTGAGGATGAAGAAGACGTCGTCGTCGGTCTCGTCCTCGCTGACGATCAGGGCGCGCGGAGGGTAGCGGGCTTCCCGCCAGTTCCGGGCGAGCTCGGCGACGCCCTCCGGCCCGCAGGCGTGCAGCGTCGTGCCTTCCGGGAACACCAGCGAGTCGTTGCCGTCTCTTGCCACGGGCGTCATTCCCTCTGCGTCGCGAAGAAAGATCCCCGCCCAGCGGGACGATCCCTCGCAACAGCCTACTTGAAAGCCCCGAATTATTGCCCGCCGCGGCAGCAGGGCACTCCTGCAGCTGGGCGGACAGTCGCTCTGGGGTATTTTAACCTGAATTGTGACAGTCGTCACACCCCTCGGTTGCAAAGGGCCACGGGACACCCGCTTCCCGGACGATCGGCAGTGTCGTGAGCGGTGTCGAGAAGCCGCGAGTGCGGGACCGTCCGGGGCCCGCCCCGCCGCGCCCGACCTTCAGGCGAGGCTCCGCAACTCCCTGTCCGGCTGTCCGATCGCGCCCGGATCGGGCGAGACCCCGGCTTCGAGCCAGCGCTTGCCCTGCATATAGGCCT
>JBEPXW010000357.1:0-3119 GCA_041641715.1 Pseudomonadota bacterium | reverse complement strand
ATGTGGAAGGCGCTCCAGACCGTGGCCGACGGCGACGCGACCGTGGCGGTCTCCTGCGGCAACACGGGCGCGCTGATGGCGATGGCGATCATGGCGCTGCGCAAGGCGCCCGGCATCGACCGCCCCGCGATCGCCGTCAACTGGCCCTCGCGGGCGCGCCACGGCTTCAACACGGTGCTCGACATGGGCGCCGACGTGCGGGCCGACGCGCGGAATTTGCTGCAATACGCCGTGATGGGGGCGGAGTACGCGCATCTGAGCTTCGGCATCGAGCGCCCGCGGATCGGCCTCCTGAACGTCGGCACCGAGGCGAGCAAGGGCACGCAGGAGCTGCGCGACGCCGCCGCGCTCATTGGATCGGCGGCCACCGACCGCTTCGAATTCGTTGGCTTCGTGGAGGGCTCCGACATCTGCAAGGACACGGCCGACGTCTTCGTCACCGACGGCTTCACCGGCAACGTGGCGCTCAAGACCGCCGAGGGCACGGCAAACTTCATCCGCGAGGCGCTGCGCGACGCCTTCCGCCACAGCTTCTGGTCGAAGTTCGGCAGCCTGTTCGCGGTGACCTCGCTCCGGCGCATGCGCGAGCGCATCGACCCGCGGCGCATGAACGGAGGCGTCTTCCTCGGCCTCAACGGCGCCGTGGTGAAGAGCCACGGCTCGGCGGACGCGATCGGCTTCGCCTCCGCCATCGACCTCGCGGCAAAGATGGCCGAGACCGACTTCCCGCGCCGCGTCGCGTCCCAGCTCGCCAGCGTGGGATCGGGCGCGAAGACGGGCTCCGGCGACACCGAACGACGCGCGGGGGAATGACCGTGATCCGGGCCGTCGCCATAGGCTGCGGGCACTACCTGCCCGAGCGGGTCGTGACCAACGACGAACTCGCCGCGCGCATCGAGACCTCGGACGAGTGGATCCGCACCCGCACCGGCATCCGCCAGCGCCACATCGCCGCCGAGGGCGAGCTGACCTCCGACCTCGCCATCGCCGCGGCGCGGCAGGCGCTGGCCGACGCCGGCATCGAGGGGACGCACCTCGACGCCATCATCCTCGCCACCGCGACGCCGGACCAGACCTTCCCCTCGACCGCCACGCGGGTGCAGCACGCGCTGGGGATGCGCGGCTTCGCCTTCGACATTCACGCTGTCTGCGCCGGGTTCATCTACGGCCTCGCCAACGCCTCCAGCATGATCGCCTCGGGCATGGCGAAGCGCGTCATGGTGATCGGGGCCGAGACCTTTTCACGCATCCTCGACTGGGAGGACCGCGCCACCTGCGTCCTGTTCGGCGACGGCGCCGGCGCGGTGGTGCTGGAGGCCGGCGAGGGGAACGGATCGGCGGCGGACCGGGGCGTGCTCGGCACCTGCCTGCACTCGGACGGGGCCCACAACGAGATCCTCTACGTCTCGGGCGGGCCGTCGGCGACCAAGTCGGTCGGTTTCCTCCGCATGGAGGGCAAGGAAGTCTTCCGCCACGCCGTGGTGAAGCTCGCCGAGGTCGCCGACGAGGTGATGCACAAGGTCGGCGTGAACGCCGCCGACGTCGACTGGATTGTCCCGCACCAGGCCAACCTGCGAATCATCGAGAGCACCGCCCGCAAGACGGGCGTGCCGATGCAGAAGGTGGTCGTGACGGTGCAGGACCACGGCAACACTTCCGCCGCGTCGATCCCGCTGGCGCTCTCCGTCGCGGTGCATGACGGACGCATCCGCGAGGGCGATCTTTTGCTGATGGAAGCCATCGGCGGGGGCCTTGCGTGGGGTTCGGCGCTGCTGCGCTGGTAAACTTTCGCCACTAATCTTCCACCTGCGCTTATGGAGTTGTCCACAAGTCGTTGTCATTGACTCATTTTTGGATTTGGCATTTAATGGCAAAAAATAGGGTGTGGGAGGACTTTGTGTACCATGTGTGACGGGGAGGGATACAAGGATGGCGAGTAATACGTTGACGCGATCCGACCTCAGTGAGGCTGTCTACCGGGAGATCGGGCTGTCCCGGAACGAATCGGCCCAGATGGTGGAGACGATCTTGTCTCGGATCTCGAACGCGCTGGTAGGCGGCGAGAACGTGAAGATCTCCTCCTTCGGGACCTTCGCGGTGCGCGACAAGGGCGCCCGCATGGGCCGCAACCCGAAGACCGGCGAGGAGGTCCCGATCGACCCGCGCCGCGTCCTGGTCTTCCGTCCTTCCCACATCATGAAGGAGCGGGTTAACGGGGGGAGGACCCGTTGATGGGCGCAACCGCGAAGGATCTTCAAGGACCGAGCGGCAAGTCCCCCGAAGCGTTCCGGACAATCAGCGAAGTGGCCGAGGAGCTCGATCTCCCTCAGCACGTCCTGCGCTTCTGGGAAACCCGCTTTCCCCAGATCAAGCCGATGAAGCGCGCCGGTGGCTGGCGCCTCTACCGGCCCGACCACGTGGCGCTCCTGCGCGGCATCAGGGCGCTGCTCTATGACGACGGCATGACCATCAAGGGAGTGCAGAAAGTCTTGCGCGAGAAAGGCACGAAGACCGTGATCGCGCGCGGCAATGCGCGTGCCGAACTCACGCTCGAGCGCCAGGCACCGCCGGCCGACGCCGCTGAGCGGCTCGCGGCGCTCAAGGAGCGGGTCGAGGCCGAGCGGACGGCGAAGGACGCCGACGAGGGCGAATCGGTCGACCCGGAGAAGATCCGCACCAGCATCGCCCGGCTCGAAGCAATCCTGGCCCGGCTCGAGCAGGACTGACCGGCACGATAGTCACGCGAGGGCCGCCCCCGTGGCGGCCCTTGTTTCTTTCCGGATTACGCCGCGCGAAGCCGGCCGGAATCCGGCGCATCCCGTTTGCACTCGGGGCCGAAATCGATATATAGGCGACGCAGCCTGTCGGGCCGTAGCGCAGTCTGGTAGCGCGCTTGCATGGGGCGCAAGAGGTCGTGAGTTCGAATCTCGCCGGCCCGACCATCGCGGGGAACGCCAGCGGCCTGGGCCGCTGGCGTTTTCTGTTGCACCGGGCCCGCCGCCGCGCCATGAACGGCCCCACCGAGTGAGCGGGCGAAGCGGATGACCGACGAGACCCCGGGCGTGCTGCCCTCCCAGGTTCTGCGGGCGATGATCGGGCGGGGCGAGATCGCGCCGGCA
>JBEPXW010000356.1:0-3138 GCA_041641715.1 Pseudomonadota bacterium | reverse complement strand
ACCTCGGCGCCGGGCTCGATGGCGTGGGTGAAGAGCGGCGCGTCCTTCGCCCCGGCCACCGCGACGCGCACGCCGCGCACCTCCGGGTCGTGGCGGAGCGCCAGCGCCGAGACGCGCAACAGATGCTCCTTGCCGCGCGTGTTCCACTTCAGCCGCACCCGGTTGAAGTTCAGCGCCAGCCCGGAGAGCGCCGGGTTGTATGCGGCGTCGATCGGCTGCGCCGGGTCGATGGTCGGCTTGCCGATGCCCGCCGAGCCGTCGACGAGCAGCCGCCCGGTGACGCGCGTCACCCCGCGTTCCTTCAACGCGTCGACCAGCGGCACCAGCGCGTCCGTGTCGAGCTCCGGGTCGCCGCCGCCCTCGAGCACGAGGTCGCCCCGGAGCGTGCCGTCCTCCACCGCGCCCGTCGCGCGCAGCCGCGTCTCGAAGCGGTGGTCGGGGCCGAGCCGGTCGAGCGCGTAGAAGGCGGTCGGCAGCTTCGACACGGAGGCGGGCGCGAAGGCGTGGTCAGGGTTGCGCGCGTCGAGCACCTCGCCTGAGTCGAGGTCGACCAGCATCCAGCCCGAGATGCCCGAGGGCATGCGCGGCGTGGCGAAGACCGTGTCGGCGACCGTCTGCCGCTCGGCCCGCGGCAGGGGCACCGGGGCCTTCGCCGGCCCCGCCGTCGCGGCGGAAGCGACCAGCGCCGCCGCCGCGCCCAGGATCGTCGAGAGCGCTCCTCGCCGCGTCAGCCGCATCCGCTTCCCCCACCGTCGCCGCGCCGTGAACATTCAGAATCGCAGATGCCGAGTCCGCTTGCAACCTTGGGCCGACCGTCCCGGCGCAGCGTCAGGGCCACTCGCCGCGCTCGCGGATGGCGGTGGAGGAGGCGGGCGACATCGGCCCGACCAGCAGCGTCCAGCGCGGCGCCGGCCCGTGCGGCAAGAGCTTCGCGGCGTATTGCGGCAGCCGCCAGCGGGCGAAGCGCCGTGCCGCGGGCGAGAGCCCGGCCCGCACCTGCTGGCCGGGCCGGGCGAGGACGCCGACCGGATAGTGCTCCATGATCCACTCCCACCGCTCCCAGCGATGGAAGCCCGCGAGGTTGTCCGAGCCCATCAGCCAGACGAAGCGCACGCCCGGATAGCGCCGCGAGAGCTTGGCCAGCGTGTCCGCCGTGTAGCGCGTGCCGAGGTGGCGCTCGATGTCCGTGACCGTGACCCGCGGGTGGCGGTTGAGCCGGCGGCAGGCGGCGACCCGGCGGTCGAGGGGCGCCGGCCCCTCCGGCTTCAGCGGATTGCCCGGCGAGACCAGCCACCAGACCCGGTCGAGGCCGAAAGTGCGCAACGCCCAGATCGTGATGTGCGCATGCCCGTCATGCGGCGGGTCGAACGAGCCGCCGAGGAGGCCGATGCGCTGGCCGGGCGTGGCGATCGGACCGCGGTGGAACACGTGCCCCCTTCCCCCTGACGGGCGAGGCCCCTATACGGGCGGGGCCGGATGGGCCTGTCAATGGGCCTGAATCTTGCAAGAACCGCCCGCGGCGCCCGGGGGTTCCCCTCGCGGGGTGCGACGGATAGACTCAGGGGGCGGCGAGACCGGAGGTTTCGAGTGGACGAGAGACCCGGCGATCATCACCGCAAGCAGGTGGCGGCCGCCTGGGCCGTTCACGCCTTCACGGCGTCCGGCATCGTGCTGGGCTTCCTGGCGCTTCTCGCGATCCTCGAGGGCGACCGGGTGGGCGTGTTCATCTGGCTCGGCCTCGCGCTCTTCGTCGACGGCATCGACGGCACGCTGGCCCGCCAGCTGCGGGTGCACGAGCTGACTCCGCAGTTCGACGGCACCACGCTCGACAACGTCATCGACTATTTCAACTACGTCGCCGTGCCGGCGATGATGATCTACTGGTTCGGCTTCGTGCCGCCGGGGTTCGAGCTGCCGGCGACCGCGGCGATCATGGCGGTGTCGCTCTATACCTTCTGCAACACGGGCGTGAAGAGCCACGACTACTACTTCGTCGGCTTCCCGGCGCTCTGGAACCTGGTCGTTCTCTACTTCCACGTCATGCAGACGGGGCCGTGGGTGAACCTCGGCGTGATCGCGCTCTGCTGCGTGCTGACCTTCGTGCCGTGGAAGTACGTCCACCCCTTCCGTGTGAAGGACTGGCGCAAGGTGACGCTGCCGATGACGGTGCTCTGGGCGGCGACCTCGGTGCGCCTGGTACTGATCGACCCGGAGAGCGAGAAGGCGATCGAGGCGTCTCCGGCCGTCTTCTGGCTCTGGGTCGGGGCCTCGGTCTACTTCCTGGTGCTCTCGCTCTGGCGGACCTTCCGGCCGGACGCGTCGGAGGCCTGAGCCCCGCGTTGCGCGCCGGCCGCCGAGCCGCTACATCACCGCCCGACACCGACCACCCCGACCGGAGGCAGGCCGCCCGATGGCACAGCAATACGTCTTCCACATGGACGGGCTCACCAAGAGCTTCGGGCCCAAGAAGCTGTTCGAGAACATCCGCCTCAGCTTCCTGCCCGGCGTGAAGATCGGCGTCGTCGGCGTCAACGGCTCGGGCAAGTCCACGCTCCTGCGCATCATGGCCGGGCTCGACAAGGAATACTCCGGCGAGGCCTGGGCCGCGCAGGGCATCCGCGTCGGCTACCTCCCGCAGGAGCCCGAGCTGGATCCGTCGAAGGACGTGCGCGGCAACGTCATGGAGGGCGTCGCGCCGAAGCTCGCGCTCGTCGAGAAATACAACGAGATCGCCGCGAAGCTCGGCGAGGACTACTCCGACGCGCTCATGGAGGAGATGACCGCGCTCCAGGACCGCATCGACGCCGAGGACCTCTGGGACCTCGACGCCCAGGTCGACGTCGCCATGGAGGCGCTGCGCTGCCCGCCCGACAACGCCTCCCCCGACACCCTCTCGGGCGGCGAGCGCCGCCGCGTCGCGCTCTGCCGGCTGCTGCTGGAGCGCCCGGAGATGCTGCTCCTCGACGAGCCCACCAACCACCTCGACGCCGAGACCGTCCTCTGGCTCCAGCAGCACCTGATCGACTACAAGGGCACCGTCCTGATCGTCACCCACGACCGCTACTTCCTCGACGAGATCACCGGCTGGATCCTCGAGCTCGACCGCGGCCGGGGCGTGCCGTGGCAGGGCAACTACTC
>JBEPXW010000355.1:0-3148 GCA_041641715.1 Pseudomonadota bacterium | reverse complement strand
GACGAAATCACGCTCCGCGCCGCGCCGGGGCGCGCGGCCCTGGTCGGCCCGCCGCATCCCGAAACGCCCGCCTGGTGCTACAACGGCACCGTCCCCGGCCCGACGCTCCGCGTGGCCCAGGGCGCGCGGCTGAGCGTCCGCTTCGAGAACGCGCTTGACGAGGAGACCACCGTCCACTGGCACGGCATCCGCCTGCCGAACGCCATGGACGGCGTGCCGCACCTGACCCAGCGCCCCGTCACCCCCGGCGAAACGTTCGACTACGCGTTCGACGCGGTGGACGCGGGCACCTTCTGGTACCACCCCCACCAGCGCAGCACCGAGCAGGTCGGCCGCGGCCTCTACGGCCCGCTGATTGTCGAGGAGGCCGAGCCGATCCGCGTCGACCGCGACCTCACCTGGGTCCTCGACGACTGGCGGCTGACGAACGAGGCCGCGATCAGCGACGATTTCGGCAACGGCCACGACGCCAGCCACAATGGCCGCATCGGCAACACGGTCACCGTCAACGGCCGCATCCCGGACACGGTCCCCGTCCGCGCCGGCGAGCGCGTCCGGCTCCGCCTGATCAACGCCGCCAATGCCCGCATTTTCGGCCTCGACTTCGCCGGCCACGCGCCGGTCATCGTCGCCCTCGACGGCCAGCCGGTGACGCCGCATGCGCCGGCGGACGACCTCGTCGTCCTTGGCCCTGCGATGCGCGCCGACCTGGTCCTCGACATGACCGGAAAGCCCGGCAGCCGCGCCGTCGTCACCGACCGCTTCTACGAGCGCTTCGCCTACCGCCTGCTCGACCTCGCCTACGAGGCCGAGCCGCTCCGCGCCACGGTCCCCGACTGGCCGCTGGAGCTGCCCCGGAACCCGCTGCCCGAGCCCGACCTCGCCGCCGCGACCCGCCACGAGATCATCTTCCATGGCGGCATGATGGGCCAGGGCATGATGGACGCGGACCGCGACGCCATGATCGGCCAGATGCGCGAGGGCCGCTTCTGGTTCATCAACGGCCGCGCCGCCACCGGCCACGTCATGGAGCCGCTGCTCACCCTGGCCGAGGGCGAGCACTGCGTCCTCGCCATGGAGAACCGCACCGCCTGGCACCACCCGATGCACCTGCACGGCCATTCCTTCCGCGTCGTCGGCCGGAACGGCCAACCGACGCGCCATCGCGAGTGGCAGGACACCGTGCTGATGGCCCCGCGCGAGCGGGTCGAGATCGCCTTCGTCGCCGACAACCCCGGCGACTGGATGTTCCACTGCCACATCCTCGAGCACCAGGCCGCCGGCATGATGGGCGTCATCCGCGTCGGCGCGCCGCGGACCCGGACATGAGCTGCATGACCACAGTCGCAAGGAGAGACCGATGCCCAAGCTGACCCCCGCCGCCCTCGCCATCGCGGTCGCCCTGATGCTCGCGCCCGCGGCCGCCCCCGCCCAGCAGGCGACGCTCCACAAGAGCCCGAGCTGCGGCTGCTGCCAGCACTACGCCGACTATCTGGCGGCAAACGGCTTCGACGTCACCGTCCGGGAGACCCACGACCTCGTCTCGCTCAACCTCGATGCGGGCGTGCCGGACGACCTCTGGAGCTGCCACGTCATGCACGTCGACGGCTACGCCGTCAGCGGCCACATCCCCGTCGAGATCGTCCGGCGCCTGCTGGACGAGCGCCCGGACATCCGCGGCATCACGCTGCCTGGCATGCCGGCGGGCTCGCCCGGCATGGGCGGCGCCAAGTCCGGGCCCTTCACCGTCTACGCCTTCGGCGAGGGCGCGCTGGCGGTCTACTCGGCGGAGTGAGCGCGGCACGGAAGCCGGCCGGCGCCCCGGCCGGCTTCCCACGCCCGGTCTCGTCGGGGCGACGGGCGTCTCAGCCTTCGGCCATGATCTCCGGCCAGCGGCGGTCGGCCTCGGCGACGAAGCCGGGGATGTCGGTTTCGAACCGCGCCTGGATGTCGTCGTTGTAGTTCAGGAAGAGCCGGCCGTCGTGGATGGTCCAGTTGTCCGGCTGGGTCGAGTAGAGCTTGCCCTTCGCCGCCACCGCCCAGGCGCAGAAGCCGCCATATTGGGGCGCGTATTTCTCCGGCTCGGCGAGGAACATCTCCCGGTTCCCGGCGCTGGCGAAGCGCCAGGTCGCACCCTGCCACTCGGTGCTGTGCGCCGGGTCGCCTTCCACGGGCTGACCGTCGGTGAAGTAGGCCACCGGGTCGTAGCCGCGGATGGCGAGCCCGTCCTCGGTGAAGACGGGCTCCGGCGCGTACTCCTTCGGCGAGAGCACGAACCGCGCGGCGAGGACGGCGCCCACGGCCGCGCCGCCGCCGGCGATCAGGAGGGTTCGTCTGGAGGGTCGGCTCATGCGACGGGCCTTTCCCGGCTGCGGGTGCGACACGCCGGACACATACGCCCGCGCGACCCGCGCGGAAAGCCGCCTCACCGAGAGTTGAGCCCGCTCAGATCCCGAGGAACGGCTGCGCCAGGCGCGGCAGCAGCCCGCGGAAGCGGAGCGGCGCGTCCGTGACCGACAGGCAGATGCAGGCCTCCTCCGGCCCCGCCACGGGCTGGTGCTCGACGGTGGCGTCGGCCTCCTCGACGTCGCCGCGCCTGAACCAGGCGCCGTCGTCGTAGAACGAGCCTGCCAGCACCATCGTCAGCTCCAGCCCGCGGTGGCCGTGGTCGGGCACCGCGACCGAGGGGGCGATGTGCAAGAGCCGCGCCTTCGCCTGGCTGCCGCCGGTCGCGACCGGCAGGTGCTTCACGCCGCCGCCCAGGCTCTTCCAGCGCAGCCCGTCCACGTCGCCGCCGACATAGTCGCGCAGGGGCTGCGGCAGCACAACCCGCTTTCGCGGTGCCGGCCGCGGCGCGGGTGGCGCCTCCTGCCCGGCGTCCAAGATGCGCGCCATGACCCCCTCGAGGGCGTCCTCGCCCACCTCGGCCTCCGGGGCCGCCTCGAGCGCCGCGCCGCCGAGCGACTCGGCCGAAGCCAGCGCCCGCCGGCAGTCGGGGCAGAGCGCCATGTGCGTGGCGACGAGCAGGCTCACCGCCTCGTCCAGCTCGCCGGCCGCGTAGGCGACGATCAGCTCGTCCGAGATGTGGTGCCGGATGCTCACAGCAGACCTCCCGCCTTCGACCCCAGCCGGGCGCGCAGGTGGCCGT
>JBEPXW010000354.1:0-3155 GCA_041641715.1 Pseudomonadota bacterium | reverse complement strand
GGACGGCATCCTCGCCGCGGCCGGCAGGGGTACGGTGTTCATCGACTGCTCGACCATCGACGTCGAGACCGCCCGCGTCGTCCACGCCGAGGCCGAGGAGCGCGGCCAGCTCAAGGTCGAGGCGCCCATGTCGGGCGGCGTCGGCGGCGCGCAGGCCGGCACGCTCACCTTCATGGTCGGCGGCACCGACGAGGCCTTCGCGGCGGCGAAGCCGATTCTCGAGGCGACCGGCAGGAACATCTTCCACGCCGGCCCGCCGGGGGCGGGCGCGGCGGCGAAGATCTGCAACAACATGATGCTGGCGATCGAGATGATCGCGGTCTCCGAGGGCTTCAACCTCGCCGAGAAGCTGGGGCTGGCGCCGGAGAAGCTCTACGAGATCTCGTCGACCGCCACGGCGCGCTGCTGGTCGCTGAACGACTACTGCCCGGCCCCGGGGCCGGTGCCGACCTCGCCCGCGAACCGGAACTACCAGCCGGGCTTCACCGCGGCGCTGATGCTCAAGGACCTGAAGATCGCCATGGAGGCCGCGGTGGCGCGCGGCGCGCACGTGCCGCTCGGCGCCCACGCGACGCAGATCTACCAGCTGATGGAGATGCTGGGCCAGGGTGAGCGCGACTTCTCCGGCGTCATCCGGCTGCTGCGCGGCGAGGTCTGAGCCGGCACCCCGCCGGGCCCGGCAGCGTTAACGCGCTGTTTCCGATTTCCGCCCATGGTTTCGCCGATCCGGCCGCGCGTGGCGGCCCCGTGCGGAGCCTGGGAACCGATGAGCGTATCGAGTGACGGTGCAATCCTTGCCACGCCCTACGAGGACGAGGCCGGCCGCGACATCGCCACCTCGTATCTCGAGACGCTGGCGCTGGTGGAGCGGCTGCATCGGCTGCTCCTCGACGTCATCAAGGAGGAGCTCGAGCGGCTCGGCCAGATCGAGGTGAACGCGGTCCAGGCGCTGTTGCTTTTCAACATTGGCCACAAGGAGATGACCGCCGGCGAGCTCAAGAGCCGCGGCTACTACCAGGGATCAAACGTCTCCTACAACCTGAAGAAGCTGGTCGATGCCGGCTACATCGACCATCAGAGGTCCGAGGTCGACCGGCGATCCGTCCGCGTCCGGCTGACGGGGAAGGGGCTCGAAGTCCACCGGCTCGTCGCCGAGCTTCTCGGCCGTCACGCCGACGAGCTGGTGGCCAGCGGCCGGCTGCGGGCCGACGGGCTCGCGGGCATGAACCGCGATCTCCGCTCGCTCGAACGTTACTGGACCGAGGCGGTCCGCCAGATTTACTGACGAGACGGCTTCGCGGGCGGCCGGGATGCGGCGCCGGCGCGTCCTTTCGTAGCGGCCGCGGCCTAAATCCGCTCTCAACACGCGCGCGCGCGGCCGCTATATCTGAGCCGCCGAGTCGGCCCGCCGCGGTCGTTCACGGCACGGGACCGCAGAAAGCAGACTCGGGCGGCAGGGCGCGAACGCCGGACGGGACCCCCGTCCGCGACGCTGCCCGGGCCGCTCGCCGGAATCGAGCCATGGACTACGACGCGAGGTTCACGGAGGCCCTGGAAGGGCTGCGCAGCGAGGGACGCTACCGCGTCTTCATGAACATCCTGCGCCTGCGCGGGGCCTTCCCCCATGCCCTCCTGCGCGAGGCGGACGGGCGCCAGCGCCGCATCACCGTCTGGTGCTCGAACGACTATATGGGCATGGGGCAGAACCCGGCCGTGCTCGACGCCATGAAGCGTGCCGCCGACACCGCGGGCGCCGGCTCGGGCGGGACGCGCAACATCTCCGGCACGACGCATTTCCACGTCGAGCTCGAGGAGGAGCTCGCCGACCTCCACGGCAAGGAGGCCGCGCTGCTCTTCACCTCGGCCTATAACGCCAACGAGGCGACGCTCGCCACCTTGCCAAGGGTCCTGCCGGGACTCGTCATCTTCTCGGACGCGCTGAACCACGCCTCGATGATCGAGGGGGTGCGCCACGGCCGCTGCGAGAAGCACATCTGGCACCACAACGACCTTGCCCATCTCGAGGAGCTTTTGGTCGCCACGCCGGCCGACGCCCCGAAGCTGATCGCGTTCGAGTCGGTCTACTCCATGGACGGCGACTTCGGGCCGATCGCCGAGGTCTGCGACCTGGCTGCGAGATACGGCGCGCTGACCTATCTCGACGAGGTCCACGCCGTCGGCATGTATGGGCCGCGGGGCGGTGGCCTCGCCGAGGCGCAGGGCCTGATGGACCGCATCGACATCGTCAACGGCACGCTCGCCAAGGCGTTCGGCGTGCAGGGCGGCTACATCGCCGGCTCGGCGCCGCTCATCGACGCGGTGCGCTCCTTCGCGCCGGGTTTCATCTTCACCACCTCGGTCGCGCCGGCCGTCGCCGCCGGCGCGCTGACCAGCGTGCGCGCGCTCAAGGCCGACCGCATGCTGCGCCAGCGCCACCAGGAGCGCGCGCGCGCGCTCAAGGAGGCGCTGGTGAGCGCCGGCCTGCCGGTGATCGAGAACCCGAGCCACATCGTGCCGGTCCATGTCGGTGATCCCGTGATCTGCAAGGCCATCTCGGACCGGCTCCTGGACGAGTGGGACATCTACGTGCAGCCGATCAATTTCCCGACGGTACCGCGCGGCACCGAGCGGCTCAGGTTCACCCCCTCGCCGGTCCACGACGCGGACATGACACGCCGCCTGGTCGAGGCTTTGGATACACTCTGGTCAGAATTTGCGCTTAAAAGGAGCAGTCTGGGCGAAAACCGGGCCTGATCAGGGAGCGTGGCAATTGATATTCGCGATTCGGTCTGCAATAATCCTGTCACTTCGACGGGCGCGGAAGACGCCCGCGGATTGAGGGGTCCAAGGCAAGAGCAGGAGCAACCCCTATGAAGCTTCGGGGGTATGACGACTACCCGGTCACGCTCGGCGACGAGATGCGTGGCCAGCGGGCGTCGCTGGGCAAGACGCTGCTCGACGCCGAATACGATCTGCGCATCAAGGCCAACCAGCTGCGCGCCATCGAGGACTGCGACCTCGAGGACTTCCCGAACATGAGCGTGGTGCCGGGCTATGTGCGCTCCTATGCGCGCTATCTGGGCATGGACGCGGACGAGACCTATCGCCGCTTCTGCGCCGACTCGGGCTACCGCTCGCCGAGCGCAGGGCTCGGT
>JBEPXW010000353.1:0-3171 GCA_041641715.1 Pseudomonadota bacterium | reverse complement strand
GGGACCGTCCGGGGCCCGCCCCGCCGCGCCCGACCTTCAGGCGAGGCTCCGCAACTCCCTGTCCGGCTGTCCGATCGCGCCCGGATCGGGCGAGACCCCGGCTTCGAGCCAGCGCTTGCCCTGCATGTAGGCCTTCGGGTCGTTGACCGCATCGACGGCGAGGAAAGTGTCGTCCCGGAAATACCAGACCGACTGCCCGCCCGGCCGATGGCCGGGGCGGACCACGGTGAGGTCGTAGCCGAGTCCGAGGCCGGCGATCTGAAGTCGGGCGTCGTACTGGTCGGACCAGAACCACGGTACCGGCGCGTAGTCCGCCTCGGCGCCCATGATGACCCTCGCGACGTGCTCGGCCTGGTCGACGGCGTTCTGGACGGACTCGAGTCGCACCCGCGTGCCGCGGAACGGGAACGAGGCGCAGTCGCCCGCGGCGAGGATCGCGGGATCCGAGCTGCGGCAGCGTGCGTCGACCGCGATGCCGTTGTCGATGGCGAGGCCGGCGGCCTCGGCGAGCCGCGTGTCCGGCGTGATGCCGATGCCGACGATGACGAGGTCCACCTCCAGGCGCTGGCCGTCGCCGATCAGCGCGGCCTCGACGGCGCTCTCTCCCTCGAGGCGCTCGAGACCCGTGCCCTCGCGGATTTCGACACCATGCTCGCGGTGGAGCGCGCGGATGAAGTCGGCGGTGTCGGGCGCAGCGACGCGCTGGAGGATGCGGGGCGCGAGCTCGATCACGGTGACCGCGAGCCCCTTCTGCGCGCAGACTGCCGCTGCCTCGAGGCCGATATAGCCGCCGCCGACGATCAATGCCCGCCGCCCCCCGGTGACCTCTGGCGCGAGGCGGTCGATGTCGGCGAGCGTGCGCACGAGATGGACCCCGGCGAAATCCCCGCCGAGCCCGGCGGGCAGAGGCCGGGGCAGGGCGCCGGTCGTCAGCGCGAGGGTGTCGTAGGGAATGCGGCGCTCGCCCGCGACGACCTCGCGCGCTTCGCGGTCGATGGCGCTGGCGGGCGTGCCGAGGACGAGCTCGATATCGTGCTCGGCGTAGAAGCGCTCGGGCTTCAGGAACAGCCGCTCGCGGGTCAACTCGCCGAGCAGGTATTTTTTCGAGAGGGGCGGGCGCTGGTAGGGCGGCACCGGCTCCTCGGCGAGAAGCGTGACGGCGCCAGTGAAGCCGTCATTGCGCAGACGGGCCACCAGCGCGGCCCCGGCCTGGCCGCCGCCGACCACAACGATCCGTTCCGCCATGGCGTCGCCTCGCGCTCAGCCTCTCGGGAAGATCGCGGCAGATTGGGAGAAGCCGGACCCGGGCGCAACCGGATTCGCCGTGCGCCCGGGTCGCGCCATGCATCGCGCTTCCGTGCGGCCTCCGGCCGGGCCCGTTTGCGTTCCGCCCCAGTTCGATCCGGGCATCCGGATGGCCGGTGGTGGACGCTGGATAGCCAAGTCAAGTCCGGCGACGACGTTGAGAGGAAGCCGGAAAACGCCGCCGTGCCTGCGACCGGCTGTCCGCCGAGGCTATTTTGCGCACAGCCCGTTTTTGAAAAATACATTAAAAACAATGGGTTAAATATACGTGCAATGTGCACAGCTGCGATCCGTGCCCGGCCTTCGCCCGCAGGGATGCCAACGAAGACCGCCCCCTGGGAGCCGGGGGCGGCGTATTCGGACGGGGCGGGCTCAGCCCGCGGTCAGCAGCGGTGTCCGCTTGGGCGGCAGGCGCGGGTGCCCCGGCGGCAGGATCTCGAGGCTGATCTCGCCGTTCTCGACCCCGACGCGGACGACGCCGCCCTTCGCGAGCTTGCCGAAGAGGAGTTCCTCGGCCAGCGGCTTCTTGATGTGCTCCTGGATCACGCGGGCTAGGGGCCGCGCGCCCATCTTCTCGTCGTAGCCCTTGTCGGCGAGCCACTCGGCCGCCTCCTCGGTCAGCTCGATGGAGACGCCGCGTTCGATAAGCTGGGCCTCGAGCTGGAGCACGAATTTCTCGACCACCTGGAGGATGACCTCGCGCGGCAGCGAGCCGAAGGAGATCACCGCATCGAGACGGTTGCGGAACTCCGGCGTGAACATGCGCTCGATGGCGGCCACGTCCTCGCCCTCGCGCTCGGTGCGGCCGAAGCCGATGGCCGGTTTGGCGAGCTCGGTGGCGCCGGCGTTGGTGGTCATGATCAGCACCACGTTGCGGAAGTCGACCTGCTTGCCGTTGTGGTCGGTCAGCTTGCCGTGGTCCATGATCTGCAGGAGTACGTTGAAGACGTCCGGGTGCGCCTTCTCGATCTCGTCGAGCAGCAGGACCGAGTGTGGATGCTGGTCGATGCCGTCGGTCAGCAGCCCGCCCTGGTCGAAGCCGACATAGCCCGGCGGCGCGCCGATCAGGCGGCTGACCGAATGCTTCTCCATGTACTCCGACATGTCGAAGCGCAGCATCTCGACGCCCATGCACTGGGCAAGCTGGCGCGCCACCTCGGTCTTGCCGACGCCGGTCGGGCCGGCGAAGAGGTAGCAGCCGATCGGCTTCTCCGGCTCGCGCAGCCCGGCGCGGCTCAGCTTTATGGCCGAGGAAAGGGCCTCGATGGCGCTGTCCTGGCCGAAGACCACGCGCTTGAGGTTCGGCTCGAGCGTGCGCAGCGTCTCGGCGTCGTTCTTCGAGACGGTCTTCGGCGGGATGCGCGCGATCTTGGCGACCACCGCTTCGACCTCCTTCGGCGTGATCGTCTTGCGCCGCTTGTTCGGCGACAGGAGGTGCTGCGCCGCGCCGGCCTCGTCGATCACGTCGATCGCCTTGTCGGGCAGCTTGCGGTCATGGATGTAGCGCGCCGAGAGCTCCACCGCGGCCTTCATCGCCTCGTTGGTGAAGCGCACCTCGTGGTGCTTTTCGAAGAACTGCTTCAGGCCCTTCAGGATCTTGAGCGTGTCGTCGGTGGTCGGCTCCTTGATGTCGATCTTCTGGAACCGGCGGCTGAGCGCGCGGTCCTTCTCGAAGTGCTGGCGGAACTCGTTGTAGGTCGTCGACCCCATGCAGCGGAGTGTCCCCGCCTGGAGCGCCGGCTTCAGCAGGTTGGAGGCGTCCATCGCGCCGCCCGTGGTGGCGCCGGCGCCGATCACGGTGTGGATCTCGTCGATGAAGAGGATGGCGTCCGGGTGCTCCTCGAGCTCGCGGATCACCGCCTTCAG
>JBEPXW010000352.1:0-3176 GCA_041641715.1 Pseudomonadota bacterium | reverse complement strand
ATCTATGCAGCAGCGCGCGCATATCCGGGTCTTCGTGATCTACGACATGGTGCCGCGCCCGGTGCAGCGGGTGTTCGACACGATCTCCACGCTGCTGATCGTGATCTTTGCGGTCGCCGTGGTCTGGGGCGGCTTCGGCGAGGCCTGGACCAAGCTGATGCGCTGGGAGACCTTCGGCACCGCCTGGGACCCACCGATACCGGCCACCATCAAGCCGCTCTTCCTCGTCCTCGTGGTGCTCACCGCGGCGCAGGCGGTCTCCAACCTGATCACCGACTGGAAGGACGAGAAGCACGTCCACACGCCGGCCGACGACATCGACGAGCTGGCAGACTGACGCGCGCCCGGGAGGCGCCGCAAGGGGGGAAACCGGATGGACGCGGGCACGATCTCTCTGGTCCTGCTGCTGGGGATGCTGTTCCTCCTGGCGATCGGCATGCCGCTCGGGTTCGCCTCCGGCTTCCTCGCCGTCGCCGTCCTGGTGATGAAGTTCGGCCCCGACCTGCTGTTCAGCCGCTTCGGCACGGGGCCGCTCAACCTGCTGGCGCAGGCGATGTACCGCCAGCTCGTGAACTACGTGCTGATATCGGTGCCCCTCTTCATATTCATGGCGTCATTGCTGGAGCGATCCGGCATCGCGCGCGACATGTACGAGAGCCTGAACTTCTGGCTCAGCCGCGCGCGCGGCGGCATCGCCGTCGTCACCTCGATCATGGCGGTGATCATGGCGGCGATGTCCGGCATCATCGGCGGGGAGGTGGTGCTGCTCGGCCTCATCGCCCTGCCGCAGATGCTCCGGCTCGGCTACAACCAGAACCTCGCCATCGGCACGATCTGCGCGAGCGGCTCGCTCGGCACCATGATCCCGCCCTCGATCGTGCTGATCATGTACGGGTTGATCACCGAGACCTCGATCGTTGCGCTGTTCACCGCGAGCTTCATTCCGGGCTTCATGCTCGCCTCGTTCTTCATCATCTACATCATCATTCGCACCCGGCTCCGGCCCCACGAGGCGCCGCTGCCCGAGCCGACCGGAGACGAGCCGGAGCCGCGCGAGAAGGCGCTGCTGTTCGGCTCGATGCTGATGATGATCGCGGTCGCCGGCACCTCCATCCTGCTCCTGCGCGGCGGAGTGATCCATGCCATGGGCCAGGCCGTCCGGCCCGAGGGCGAGGATGCGCTGGCCCTGGTGGCGCCAGGAGAGCTGGCCTGGATCGGGGCGCTCTTCGCCATCTGCGGCGGGCTCCTGACCTTCGGGATCGGCGGCGCGCGGCGGGCGCTGGCCTGGAAAATGGGCAAGGGGCTGCTCGCGCCGATGGTCGTGGTCGGCGTCGTCCTCGGCTCGATCTATGGCGGCATTACCGGCATCACCGAGGCGGCCGGCATGGGCGTGGTCGCGGTCTTCATCATCGTCTGCCTGCGGCGCGAGATGAGCCTCAGGCTCCTCTACGAGGCGCTGCTCCGCACCTTCAGGTCGACCGGCACGATCCTCTGGGTGACGCTCGGCGCCTCCGCGCTCGCCGGGTCCTACACGCTGGCGGGCGGACCGACCTACGTGGCGAACATGATCGTCGGCGCCGAGCTGCCGAGCATGGGCGTGATCCTGCTGATGATGGTGATCTTCTTCATGCTCGGCATGTTCATGGACTGGATCGGAATCGTGCTCCTGGTCATGCCCGTCTTCCTGCCGATCGTGCTGAAGCTGCCGGTCGAGGAGCTGGGCGTCTTCGGGGCGCACCTTGACCCGCGCTACGTCGCCGTCTGGTTCGGCGTGGTCTTCTGCATGAACATGCAGGTGAGTTTCCTCAGCCCGCCCTTCGGCCCGGCGGCCTTCTACCTCAAGTCGGTGGCGCCGCCGCACATCTCGCTGGTGGACATCTTCCGCGGCTTCCTGCCGTTCATCGCCATCCAGATCCTGGCGCTGGCGGTGCTGCTGCTCTGGCCGGGGATCACGCTCCTGCTGCTCGGCGGCTAACCGCTGCGGCGGCGCCGGGCGTCCGCGCGGTCGAAGAGGCCGGGCTTCAGCCGCACGCCGTGGCCGGGGGCGTCCGCGGGGCGGACCATGCCCGCCTCGACCCGGGGCAGGCCCTCGACCAGCTCCGGATACCAACCGGTGTAGAAGGCCCGGACGCACTCCTGGATCAGCGCGTTCGGCGCGTGCAGCGAGAGATGGCAGGAGGCCGCCCAGACCACCGGCCCCGTGCAGTCATGCGGCGCCACCGGCAGGTGGGCCGCCTCGGCGATGGCGGCGATGGCCTTCGCCTCGGTGACGCCGCCGCACCAGGAGAGGTCGAGCATCACCACGTCCACCGCCCGCGCCTCGATCAGCGCGAGGAACTGGTGGCGCCCGGCGATGGTCTCCGAGGCGGTCACGCGGACCGGCGACTGGCGGCGCAGGTCCGCGAGGGCGCCGAAGTTCGACATCGGGATCGGGTCCTCGATCCAGTAGACGCCGAAGGGGGCAACGGCGCGCGCGATCTCGACGGCGGCAGGCGCCGACCAGAGCCCGTGCATCTCCAGCATGACCTGCATCCGGTCGCCGACCGCGTCGCGGATCCTTCGGAACGGCTCGCATCCCTCGGCGAGCTGTCCCGGGGTCACGGACATGCCCTGGCTCGCCTCGGCGAAGCGGTCGAAGGGCCAGATCTTCATGGCGGCGATGTCCTCGGCCATGAGGCTCTTGGCGAGCGCCCCCGCATCCGTCAGGAAGGCGTCGAGATCCTCGTAGGGCCCCTCGGCCGCGCCGAGGCCCCAGTTCGTCGAGTGCTGGCCCGCCGTCGCCCGCACGTAGCGGTAGCCGGCGCAGGTGTTGTAGACGCGGATCCGCTCGCGGCTGCGCCCGCCGAGGAGCCGCCAGAGCGGATCGCCGGTGCGCTGCCCCCAAAGGTCCCAGACGGCGATGTCGAGGGCCGAGTTGCCGCGCGTCTCCGCCCCGGCCGCCTGGTGGCCGACGTAAGGCCTGAGGATGCCGCGCAGCGCTTCCGGGCCCGTAAAGTCACGGCCGACGAGTCGCGGCGCCGCGCTCTCGTGGATGTAGGCCTCGACGGCCTCGGCGCCGAAGAAGGTCTCGCCGAGGCCGCGGTTGCCGGCGTCGTCCTCGACGATCACCCAGAGGATGTTCGGGAACTCGTCCAGTCGCAGGGTCTCGATCTCGGCGATCCGCATGGGCGTCTCCC
>JBEPXW010000351.1:0-3176 GCA_041641715.1 Pseudomonadota bacterium | reverse complement strand
CGGTGGGCGAGCCCCTGCCGCGCGACGTGCCGCATGTCGCGCTCGACTGGCGCAGCTACGGCCTGCCCGAGCCGCCGGCGGGCCTCGCCTATGCCCGCGTCGGGCGCGCCGTGCTGCTGATCGACCCCGCCACGCGCGTGGTGGACCGGATCGTCGAGGCGGAGGCGCTGGCCCCGAAGGAGGGCTGAGGCGGGGCGCCGCCATGTCGCGAACGCACCGTGGCGGTCGCATCCGCGATACCCTCTGGCCAAGGGCCGCGCGTATGATATAAGGCGCCGTGGTATACCAGATACGCGCGGCAGGCCTGCACGACCGCGAGGAGGAACGCATGAGCCCGCTCGACAAGGACAAGGGTGGCCGGAAGGGCGGAAACGGCGGCGGAGACGGTGGCGGAGACGGCGGCGTCTGGCGCAAGGGCCAGGGCAAGGCGAAGCGCACGCCGAAGGGCCGCCAGATCGAGGACCGGGCGCTCGAGGAGGTCCGCGAGCTGCTCGGCGACCGCCCCCGCCGGCGCGACCTGCTGATCGAGCACCTGCACCTGATCCAGGACCGCTACAAGCACCTCTCGGCGGCGCATCTCCGCGCGCTCGCCCACGAGATGAAGCTGCCCCAGGCCGAGGTCTACGAGGTCGCCACCTTCTACGCCCATTTCGACGTCGTGAAGGAGGACGAGACCCCGCCCCCCGACATCACCATCCGGGTCTGCGATTCGCTCTCCTGCGAGCTCGCCGGCGCCCAGGACCTCATGCGCGCGCTGGAAGCGGGCCACGACCCCGCGAAGGTGCGCGTCGTCCGCGCCCCCTGCATGGGCCGCTGCGACACCGCGCCCGTCCTCGAGCTCGGCCACAACCACATCGACAACGCCACGCCCGAGAAGGTGGCGGAGGCCATCGAGGCGAGGGACTTCCACGCGAGGATCCCCGCCTACGAGGATTACGACGCCTATACCGCCCGCGGCGGCTACGAGACGCTGGAGGAACTGCGCAACGGCGCCAAGACCCCCGACGAGGTGCAGCAGATCGTCCTCGACGCCGGCGTGCGCGGCATGGGCGGCGCCGGTTTCCCGGCGGGCCGCAAGTGGGGCTTCGTCCGCGCCGAGCCCGGCCCCCGCTACCTCGCCGTCAACGCCGACGAGGGCGAGCCCGGCACCTTCAAGGACCGCTGGTTCCTCGAGCGCGAGCCCCACGTCTTCCTGGAGGGCACGCTGATCGCCGCCTGGGCGGTCGAGGCCGTGACCACCTTCATCTACGTCCGCGACGAGTACCCGGCCTCGCTCGAGATCCTGAAGCGCGAGGTCAAGCGGATCGAGGACGCCGGCATCGTCGCCCCCGGCCACATCGACATCCGCCGCGGCGCCGGCGCCTATATCTGCGGCGAGGAATCGGCGATGATCGAGTCGATCGAGGGCAAGCGCGGCTACCCGCGCCACCGCCCGCCCTTCGTCGCCAACATCGGCGTCCACGGCCGGCCGACGCTGGAGCACAACGTCGAGACCCTCTACTGGGTCGCCCGCGTCCTGCGCGAGGGGCCCGAGATCCTGACGGGCGTCGAGAAGAACGGCCGCAAGGGCCTGCGCGCTTATTCCGTCTCGGGCCGGGTGCAAAGCCCTGGCGTCTATGTCCTCCCCGCCGGCTCGACCATCCACGACATCGTCGAAGCGGCCGGCGGCATGGCGGAGGGACACACGCTCAAGGCCTACCAGCCCGGCGGCCCCTCCTCCGGAATCCTGCCGGCGAGCCTCGACGACGTGCCGCTCGACTTCGACACGCTGCAGCCGCACGGCTCCTTCATCGGCTCGGCCGCGGTGGTGGTCCTCTCGGACCGGGACTCGATCAAGGACGCCGCGCTCAACATGCTCCGCTTCTTCGAGGACGAGAGTTGCGGCCAGTGCACCCCCTGCCGGGTGGGCTGCGAGAAGGCGGTCAAGCTGATGCAGTCGGAGAAATGGGACCGCGAGGTGCTCACCGACCTCTCCGAGGTGATGGTCGACGCCTCGATCTGCGGCCTCGGCCAGGCGGCGCCGAACCCGTTCCTGCTCGCCATGAAGTACTTCCCGGACGAGGTCTGAGCCTCGCCAACGCTTCCCTGTCAAACTGAGGCGCGCCCCGGCGCGCCTCATTTTTTTGCGAGCGGGGCGCCATTGCGGGCCGCGCATGTGCTATAATGAATACTTATTTGCATGAGGCCACGATGGATTTCAGTGGCGACATCGGCCTCTGGCAGCGCAGAATCGCCGAGGGCCCGGAGGGCGTCGCCCGCCGCATGGCCGCGATGGAGGCGCTGGCGATCCGGCCCGGGCAGGCGATCCTCGATCTCGGATGCGGCGGCGGCCATCTCGTCCGCGATCTGGCGCTTGCGGTCGGCCCCGACGGGCGGGCGACGGGTCTCGACGCGAGCGCGGACCAGATCGCCGCGGCCGAGTCCCTCTGCGAGGATCTGCCGGGCGCCGAGCTACTCGCGGGCGACGCCACCGACATGCCGTTCGAGGACCGCGCCTTCGACGGCATCGCCTCGATCCAGACGCTCGAATACATCCCCGACGTCGACGCCGCACTGGCCGAGGCCCGGCGCGTGCTCCGGCCCGGCGGCGTCATGGCCGTCGTCTCGGTCCTCTGGGACCACTGGCGCTTCCACGGCGCCGACCCGGAGCTGACCGGGCGCATGCTGGAGACCTGGCGCGCTCACTGCCACCACCAGATGCTGCCGCTCGAGATGCCGCGCCGGATGGCGGCGGCGGGCTTCGGCGGCGTCACGCGCCGCCCGATCGGCTTTCTGAACGGCGCTCTGCACGAGAACGCCTACGCCTTCTGGGCCGCCAGGATCGTCGCCGCCTACGGCACCGCGCAGGGCGTGGCCGAGGACGACGCCAGGCGCTGGCTCGACCAGCTCGCCGAGGCCGACCGGCAGGGCCGTTTCGGCTTCGTCAGCGTCCCGGTCCTGACCACCGCGACCGCGGTTTGACGGCGCTGGCGGCGCGGCCCGCGAATGGCGTATAGGGACGCCATGGAGTTCACCGGCCGCATCGCCGAGATCCAGCAGCGCCTCGCCGCCTGCCAGGAGATGGCGGCGCGCCGCAACGCCGTGCTGGAGGAGCTCGCGCCCCGCCGCGGCGAGCGCGTGCTCGAGGTCGGCTGCGGCGCGGGACTGCTGCTGCGCGACATCGGCCTCGCCGTCGG
>JBEPXW010000350.1:0-3182 GCA_041641715.1 Pseudomonadota bacterium | reverse complement strand
ACCCGGACGACGAGGGCGTCGACGCGCTGATCGCCGAGCTCCGCCACGCCGCGCCGCGCCACGCCCCGCGTCCCGAACCGGAATCGGCCCCGGCACCCGCCGCCGAGCCGGCCCCGGCCGCCACCCGGCCGACCGCCGAGGCGGGGGCCACCGAGCCCGTCGTGGAGCCCGCACCCTGCGAGGTCCACTTCTGCACCGCCCCCGACGGCGTCCGCATCGCGTGGAACGCCATCGGCGAGGGCCCGCCGATCCTGCGCGCCGCCCACTGGATGTCGCACCTCCAGGCCGAACTCGACCTCGCCCGCTGCCGCCACATGAACGAAGGGCTCTCCGCCGCCAACCGGCTGATCCGCTACGACATGCGCGCCAACGGCCTCTCGGACTGGGACGTCGCCGACATCTCCTTCGACGCCATGGTCGCGGACCTCGAGACAGTGGCCGACGCCTGCGGCGAGGAGCGCTTCACGCTCATCGGCACCTCACAAGGGGCCGCCACCGCCATCGGCTACGCCGTGCGGCACCCGGAACGCGTCGCCGGCCTCGTCCTCTACGGCGCCTATGCGCGCGGCTGGAAGCGCCGCGGCGAGCCCGGCGAGATCGCCCAGCGCCAGGCCATAGCCACGCTGATGCGCGAGGGCTGGGGCCAGGACCAGCCCGTCTTCCGCCAGCTCTTCTCCTCGCTCTACCTGCCCGGCGCCAGCGAGGCCGGTGTCGCCCAGTTCACCGAGCTCCAGCGCATGACCGTGTCGCCGGAGAACGCCTGGCGGCTGCAGCACGCCTTCGGCGAGATCAACGTGACCGCCCTCCTCGGTCAGGTTTCCGTGCCGACACTGGTTCTCCACGTGAACGGCGACGCCGTCACGCCCGTAGAGGCCGGCCGCGAGCTCGCCCGCGAGATCCCGGACGCGCGCTTCGTGGAGCTCGAAGGCGTCAACCACTTCCTGCTCAAGGGCGAGCCCGCCTTCGACGCCTTCGTCTCCGAGGTGCGGGGGTTCGCCGAGACGGTCTCCCGCGCCCCGGCCCCCGCGCCGCGCCCGCGCGAGGCGCGCCGCCAGATCACCGCGCTGGACATCGACATCGTCTCCCCGCTCCACGCCTTCGAGGAGCTGGACGCCGAGCTTTCAACCCGCGCCGTCCGTCCGCTCATCGACATCGCCCGTGAAAGCGTCGAGGCCAGCGACGGCGAGGTGCTCGAGGCCAGCGAGGCCGGCCTCACGGCCGTGTTCGGCGCTCGCGAGGCGTCGGAGGTCCACGCCGTCCTCGCCGCCCGCGCCGCGCTCGCCGCCAGCGCCGGGATCGCGCGTGTCTCCAACGGCCGGGCGCGGGCCCGCATCGCCCTCGACACCGGCGAGGCCATCGTCAGCCGCGGCGGCGCGCACGGCCTGACCGCCTCCGGCCCCGTCCTCCGCAACGCCCGGCGTCTCACCCACGCGCTCCGCCGCGCCACCGTCGCCGTGACCGACCGCGTGCGCGCCTCGGCCGGCGGCTACATCCGCCTCGAGCCGCTCCACCGCAACGAGCACCCAGGCATCGCCGGCGACCAGCCCGTCCACGAGCTCCTCGGGCTCAACTCCGCCCTGTCGCGCTGGTATCTGCGCGCCACCCGCCGCCTCACACGCTTCGTCGGCCGTCACGCCGAGGTCGAATTGATGGGCCATCTCTGGCGCCACGTGCGCGAGGGCCGCGGCCAGGTCGTCGTCATCACCGCCGAGCCCGGCGTCGGCAAGTCGCGGCTGACCCACGAGTTCCTCGCCTCCATGGCGACCGACAACTGCCAGATTGTCGAGGGCGGCGCGCTCGAGATCGACCGCGACGTCGCCTATTCGGTGGTCAAGCGCCTCCTGCGCTCGCTGCTGGCCATCAACGACGGCGAGAGCGCCGCGGCCGCCGGCGACAAGCTCGTCCGCGCCATCGAGCGGTACGGTGCGGACCCCGCGCTCGAGTCCCCGCTCGCCTTCGCCCTCGACCTGCCTGTCGACGACCCGGACTGGGAGAGCCTCCCCAGCGAGGCCCGCGCGACGCGCATCGCGGAAGCGATACGCGAGCTGGTGGCCCGCCTCGCCCGCGAGACGCCGCTCCTCGTCCTCGTCGAGGACCTGCACTGGATCGACCGCGAGAGCCGTGCCGTGATCGACCGCCTTGTCGAGGGAGTCGACCGCCAGCAAATCCTGATGATCCTGACCTGCCGGCCCGAGTTCCGCCACGACTGGGCGGAGCGCAGCGCCGTCCACTTACTGCGGCTCCACCCGCTCGACATCGAGGATTCCAGGACCCTCGTCGACGCGCTGATCGGCGAGCACCCCACCGTCGGCACGCTGAAGCGTCTGCTCGTCGAGCGCACCGACGGGACACCGCTCCTGATCGAGGAGACGGTGCTGGCCCTTGAGGAATCGGGCCGGATCGTCGGCAGCACAGGCGCTTACGTCGCGCCGCAGCCGATCGTCGACATCGAGACCGTGACCAGCATCGAGCCGGTGGTCGCCGCCCGCATCGAGCGGCTTCCCCCAGGAGAGCGCGGGCTCCTCCAGACCGCCGCCGTCCTCGGCCGCAATGTCCCCCGCGGACTCCTGCGCGCCCTCACGGGCCTCGACGAGGCGATGCTCACCAGCGCCCTCGCAGTCCTCGAGCGCGGCGAGTTCCTCTATGAGGTGATGACCTTCCCCGAGCAGGAATATACCTTCCGCCACGCCCTCATTCACCGGGTCGCCTACGCCTCGCTCATGGGCGAAAAGCGCCGCCACGTGCACGCCGAGGCGTTCCGCGCCATCGAGCGGCTGCACGCCGGCAACCTCGCCGAGCATGTCGAGGCGCTCGCCACCCACGCCTACCGCGCCGGGCTCTGGGACGAGGCCGCCCGGTACCTCGCCCAGGCCGCGGAGCGCGCCATCGAGCGCTCCGCCTACCGACCGGCCACTCTGCATCTCGAGCGCGCCGTCGAGGCGCTCGAGGCGCTGCCCGAGACGTCCGAGCGCAGCGCGCTCGGCATAGACGTGCGCAGCCAGATGCGCCTCGCCTACATGGTGACCGGCGACTACGTCGCGGGCGTCAACCGGCTCAAGGAGGCGCGCGACCTCGCCGAGCGCATCGGCGACGTCGAGCGCCAGCTCAAGGTGCAGATCCATCTGAGCTTCCTGCACAGCACCTTCTGCCGGCTCGAGAAGGCGATCCGCGCCGGCGACCGG
>JBEPXW010000349.1:0-3184 GCA_041641715.1 Pseudomonadota bacterium | reverse complement strand
CATCAGGTGCGCCCCGAGCTCCAGCGGGCTCTCCCACTCCCCGCCCGCGATCATGCCGCACAGATGGGCCGAGTCGAACAGGAGGCGGGCCCCGACGTCATCGGCGATGCCGCGCACCTCGGCCACGGGATGGGGCGCAAGGTTCAGGCTACCGCCGAGCGTGATCAGTTCCGGCCGCACCTCGCGCGCGAGCCGGGCGAGCCCGGCCACGTCCACGGAGTAGCCGTCCGCCGCCACCGGCGCCGCGTGGATGCGCAGGCCGTAGAGCCCTGCCGCTCCGGCTTCGTGGTGGGTCACATGCCCCGCCACCTCGGCCGGCGGCACGATCACCGCGTCTCCTGGCTGGGAACACGCCATGAAGGCGTAAAGGTTGGCCATCGCCCCAGACGGAACCCGTACCTCGGCGAAGCGGGCCCGGAAGATCTCCGCGGCGAGCTCCGCCGCGATCACCTCGATCCGCTCGATCGCCTCGAGGCCCATCTCGTACTTGTCGCCCGGATATCCGAGCGACGGCCGCGAGCCGAGCCCTGCGGCCAGCGCCGCCTCCGCCCGCGGGTTCATCACGTTGGTCGCCGGGTTCAGGTTGACGCACTCCCGATCGTGAATGGCGCGGTTCTCGTCGATCAGCGCCGCGATCCGGGCCGCGAGATCGCCCGTGCCCGCTTCTGCGGCCTCGGCCGCGATCCGCTGGACGAGGTCCTCGGAGGACGCCGGCACCCAATCCCGCCGCGCCAGTCGCGTCACGTGCGCCTCCCCGACGGTCAGACCGGGTCGAGGCAGCGGGCGGCCGGGAAGACCAGCCGTGCGGTCAGCCCCTGCCCCGGCGCCGTCTCGAACTCGAGCTCCGCCCCGTTCGCCTTCGCCATCGTCCGCCCGAGCGCGATTCCGCGCTCCGAGCCACCGCCCTCGAGAAGCCGCGCCAGTTCGTCCGCCTCGAGCCCGGGGCCGTCGTCGCTGATCTCGAGAACGATTCCCTGGTGAGACCCTGCCGCCTGCAGCGCGAAACGAACAGCCGCACCGTGTCCCGCACGGCGTACCGCGTTCTCAACGAGGCCATCGAGCACGCTCCAGAGTGTCCGCTCGTCGCAGAGCACGAGCGGCCCTCGCCCGCGTTCGGGCAGGCCGGCGATGTCGATCGTCACACCCGCGTCGCCTGCCGCAGGCGCGGCAAGACGCGCCACCCGCCGGGCCAGGCGGGCGATGTCGACCTCCGAAGGGGCCGCCGCGAGATGGGGCTCGCCCGAGGTGCCTGCGGCCTCCAGATCCTCGGCGACGCGCATCAGACGGCACGCGGCCGCCACAATGTCCGATGCGTGGCCCGCCATCTCGGCCGCCTTGAGCTTCACCGCTTTCTCGCGAATCATCTCCGCGAAGCCAATCACGGCGTTCAGCGGCATGTGCATGTCGAGCCCGAGCCTGAGGAGGACCTGCCGCGTCCCGTCGGGGACATGCGCCGTCGCCTCAACCTGCTTCTCCTCGCAGGCCGAAAAGGCAGCGAGCACACGGACCCGCTCGCCGCCGCGCTGGCGCCAGAGGCTGATGCGGAACCGCTCCTGCCCGGCGGCCGTGGCAAGCCAGCCGATACCCTCGGCGCTGCCGTCGCTGACCGCACGGGCAAGCAGCGCCTGGCCCCGGTCACGCTGGACGAAACGCTCGATCAGGCGCCCCGCACCTTCGCCGAAGATCGCGACGTCCGCCGGGCTGCGCTCGCGGATCTGCCCGGCCACGTCGAGCGCCGCCATGGCCACGGGCATTGCGTCACCCGACGCTCCCTGTTGATCCGGACTCACTGGCACGCCCGCCAACAGGTTGCCATCGACATCGACGGCACGGATGCTTTCTGGAGTCTCAGGGGCGCCCCCTGCAGTGTCCGTATTCAGCGCCGGGCCCCATGTCCCGGTGCATCGACCTGGTGCCCCGTCCGGCCCGCACGCGCCGCGCAGGTGCTGCACGCGCGTCCGGCTCCGCTTTGCCGGCGGCGCCTGCGACCGCGTCCAAGGTGCTCGCCCACCAACTTGAAATCAGGGTCCCGCACCGCGTCGCTCCCCCTCCGACGTCGCTTCGGGTCCGCATATCGCCCTCCCGGAAACCGCATGCCGATCACGCTACAGATACTTGGAAAAATGCCCTTCGTGCCAGCCCCGACCGTACCTGAAACGCCGATTCGCCAGATCGTGCGCTTGAAAAACCTCGCGTTGAAAGGTAGATGACACGTCATGCGGGATCAGCGATCCCGACGGTCGCGCATGGGCCGCCTTAGCTCAGCAGGTTAGAGCACCAGATTGTGGATCTGGGGGTCTCTGGTTCGAATCCAGAAGGCGGTACCATCTTCCTACGCACGCGATAAGCGGGGGGCCCGGATCACATCCGGTACCGCGCGGCGCTCTTCCACTTCGGCAATCCACCAACGTGCTGTCCTGTACGGGCCCCGCTAAGGCAGGCTTTGGCAAAGAAGCCAAGGCCCGGTATCACGCGGGGGATGAGGGGTGCTTCAAAGTCCGAAGACCGAGGCAAAGTCGTCCGCTATCGGTGGGTGCTCCTCGCGGGGGTTTGGCTGATTTATTTCTGCTTCGGACTGACTACCGCCTCTATGGCACCGCTCGTCGAACCGATCACGGCGGAGCTGGGAATCGGGCACGCCACCATGGGTGCGATCCTCGGCGCCTGGCCCTTGGTCTACATCGTGGCCGCGATCCCGTGTGGCATCGCGCTCGACCGGCTCGGACCGCGTGCCGCGCTCCTCGTCGCGGCACTGATCATGAGCGCTTCCGGCATTGCGCGGTCCCTGGCCGGGAACGAGGCCATCCTGTTCGCGGCTGTCGCCCTGTTCGGACTGGGTGGGCCGCTGATCTCGATCGGCGCCCCCAAGCTGGTCGCGCGGTGGTTCGAAGGCGAAAGCCGCGGGCTGGCCATGGGAGTCTATATCACCGGTCCGTCCCTGGGCGGCATCGCCGCGCTGTCGCTGACAAACGGCCTTCTCATGCCGCTGACGGGCGGGGACTGGCGTGCGGTTCTGCTGATATACGCCGGGTTCGTCGCGGCCAGCGGTTTCCTCTGGCTCGGCCTCGCGAGCCATCCGGCGGCGCGCCCGAGGGGCCCACGGGAGGAGGAGGGAGAAAAGTTCGACCTGGCGGCGTTCTCGGAGATCCTCGGCCTGCGCGCGGTCCGTATCGTGCTGGCCATG